>JAUXBS010000003.1 GCA_030619245.1 Clostridia bacterium
GGGAGAAGGCAAAGCCGGAAGAATAACCCGGAATGGTATGCACTGTCAAATAACATTATTCTTATGCGTCCGGAGAAATTAAACAAACAGTTTGCAACAAGAATCAGGAATCTGAAACCGGATATTATACTGGTTGTTGCCTATGGAAAGAAACTACCTCCGGAGGTTTTAAATATTCCCGGGAAGGGATGTATTAATATCCACTTCTCCCTTCTTCCTGAGTACAGGGGCCCTGCTCCTATACACCGGGTTTTACTTGGCGGGGAAACGGAAACCGGCGTTACATCAATGTTTATGGATAAGGACATAGACACAGGAGAAATAATTCTTCAGAAGAAAGTTCCTGTTGAATTGAAAGATGATTATGGAAGTTTGCTTGATAAACTGGTGATTGAAGGGTGTATGCTGCTGGCTGAAACCCTGAAATTATCAGAGTCGGGAAAAGTAAGGTCAGATAGGCAGGAAGCTTCAGGGGCAGAGAAATATGCTCCCTGTATAAAGAAAGAGGAAAAAAATATTGATTGGAAGGATTCCGCGGAAAGAATCCATAATAAAATCCGCGCTTTTTCCTGTGAAGGGGCCTGGGTGGAAGTTATGATGAGGGATGGGAAAAAGAAAGTATTGAAGATATTGTCAGCGGAGCCTCCCGTGAATAATAATGAATATGAAGAGAATATTAATCCGGGACAGGTTCTTGAAATGAATAGAGATGGATGGGTGGCGGTCAAATGCGGCAAGGGTTATTTGAAAATACTAACAGTACAGGCAGAGAGTAAATCGCGGTGCAGCGCTTATAACTATTTGCTTGGAGCAAGATTAAAACAGGGAGACAGTATTATTCATGGTAAGTAAGCTTAGGAAAATTGCAGGGACCGTAGTTGTTATTATTACTATGGCATTTATATTCGTTATGGTTTTAAACTTTACGATGAAGATGGTGGTTCATCAAAAGAAGGAAGTAATGGTTCCCGACCTGACCGGAAAAACCGTGGTTCAAGCAGTAAATTTTATGGGTGATTATGAATTGTACCTGAAAAAAGTTGCCGAGCAGTTTAATGAGGATTATCCCGATGGTACTATTATAGACCAGCAGCCAAGACAGGGAATGATAGTAAAGGAGGGTAAGGTAATACGTGTAATAGTAAGTTCAGGCGGCAAGGTAATATTCATTCCCGAGCTTATAGGTAAACCCCTGCGAGAGGCAACCCTTATCCTGCGGCAGGTGGGACTCCTCCTGGGCGAGATAACAAAGACATATTCAACCAGGATAAAGAAGGATTATGTTATAAGCCAGGACCCTGTTCCGGAAGAAATTGCGAATAAGGGGACCATGGTAAATCTCGTAGTCAGCCAGGGGCTCAGTGATGAAATTACTGTTATTGTAATGCCTAACCTCGTAGGTAAGAATATAAGGGATATAAGAAAAATCCTGAAAGGCACTAATATTAAGATAGGTAAGATGAGAATGATTTCCGACAATACCGTTCTTGAAGGAAACATATTGCGTCAGAACCCGGAGGCGGATGAAATAATAAGCGAGGATACGGAAGTTAATTTACTTATAGCAAAGAAGAGTGAGGATTACAAGGCAGTCAAAAATATTAATATATACTATGAGGTTTCCCAGGGGTTGATGGATAAGGGTATAAGGATATTGGTTGAGGATGAACAGGGTGAGCGCCTGATATATGATGAGAAACATTCTCCCGGGACTAAGATTTCCATGCCGGTGCAGATTCTCGGGGAAGCAAAAGTAAAGATATTTGTTAATGATATACTTGTGGAGGAAAGGAAATATGATTAAGATTGCTCCGTCAATTCTAACGTGGGATTTTACTGAGATTGGCAGGACATTAAAAATAATTGAGAAATCCGGGATTAATATGCTTCATCTTGATGTTATGGACGGCCATTTTGTCCCCAATATAACGTTTGGCCCTGCAATGGTAAAATCGATACGAAAGAAAACGGGTTTAATACTTGATGTCCACCTCATGATAGAAGAACCGGAGAAATATATAAGTATTTTTAAAGAGGCTGGAGCCGATATTGTTACAGTGCATGTTGAAACAGTAAGTAAGCTTAACAGTATAATACGGTTGATAAGGAAAGAAGGTTTGAGGGTGGGGGTTTCGTTAAATCCAAAGACAAGCCTTAATACCATTAAAAAATATTTACCAGAAATTGATATGGTTCTTCTGATGACAGTAAATCCCGGGTTTGGAGGCCAGGAGTTCATTAAATCAGTGCTTCCAAAAATACGGGAGTTAAGGAAAGCTGTTTTAAGGAAGGGTTTAAAACTGGACATTGAGGTAGATGGGGGAATAAATCTGAAGACTGCGCCTATGGCGGTAAAAGCAGGCGCTAACATTGTAGTAGCAGGGAATTATTTGTACAAATCCAGGAATATGTTAAATACGGTTATTTCTTTGAATAACGCTATTAACAATATAAAAATGTAACATAAAACATTTTATTGACATTTTATGTATTATTTGTTATTGTCTATATGTTTTTAGTAATGTAATTAATAGAATAAGATATACGAAAGGATAGAATATGGCACTGGTAATAAGGTTAAAAAGAATTGGCACAAAAGGAAAACCATTTTTTAGAATTGTAGCGCTGGATTCAAGGAAAAAAAGGGACGGGAAAGTCCTCGAGTACATGGGGACGTATGACCCGGCTAAGAGCGGGGATAATTTCAATATTGCAATTGATAAAGTTGAAGCCTGGATGAAAAAAGGGGCAAAGTTATCTGAAACTGTTGAAAGTTTCTACAGGAAAACAAAAAAACTTATTTAGATTTGAAATCCAATGATTAAATTAGTTGAATATATAATTAAACAGTTAGTCGATAGTCCTGATAAGGTAAAAGTGGAAGAGCTGGAAGAAAATGATATTTCAGTTTACCATGTTACCGTTAACGTTGAGGACAGGGGCAGGGTAATAGGAAGAGGCGGGAAGACAATTAAAGCCATCAGGGCACTCGTTAATGCTGCGTCATCTAAAGTCAATAGAAAATCAGTAGTTAAAATTATTGATTAGGATTATTGCTTTGGAGCTTATCCGGTTCTAAGAGACACTACACTATGAATGCCGGCCGCAGTGAAATTCTTTTTTGAAAGATGAATATAGATGTAGTTACTATTTTTCCTGATATAATAGAGCATGCATGTGGGCAGAGTATAGTAGGCAGGGCTCAGAAGAAAAAAATAGTAAGAATAAAAACTCATGATATACGGGAGTTTTCTCCTGACAGGCGCCTTTCCGTTGATGATACTGCTTACGGAGGAGGGCCTGGTATGATATTAAAGCCTGAACCGGTATATAGGGCGGTGGAAAACATTACCGGACGCGCTGGTAAGCGTGCAGGAACCGGAAGGAAGAAGTATCATATTATTCTGCTTTCACCACAGGGAGAATTGTTCAGCCAGAAAAAAGCTGGAGCGCTGGCAAAGAAGAAGAATATAATACTTGTTTGCGGGCATTATAAGGGAATTGATGAAAGGGTAAGGAAAAACCTGATTACCGAGGAAATATCAATAGGTGATTATGTCCTGACAGGTGGTGAAATTCCTGCTCTGGTAGTGATTGATTCGATAGTGCGTCTTCTTACGGGCGCTATGTCAAATGAGAATTCTTATAAGACGGATTCCTTCTATGGCAGCAGTATGCTGGATTGCCCATATTATACGAAACCGTCAAAGTTCAGGGATATGGAAGTTCCCGCAGTGCTTTTATCCGGGAATCACTTAAACATACGGAATTGGAGGAGAGAAAAAGCGCTGAGAAATACGTACATGAAGAGGCCGGATTTGCTGAAGAAGGCAAGGCTTTCGAAAACCGACAAGGAAGTGTTAAAAAATATCAAGAAGCAGGATGCCTAATAGGAGAAAATCAAATGAGTGATTTAATGACGGAAATAAATAAAACTGCTTTAAAAAAAGACCTTCCCGAATTCAATCCCGGGGATAAGGTAAGTATCAGTATCAAAATCGAGGAAAAAAGCGAAAAGAAGGGAAGGCTGCAAATATTTGAAGGCCGGGTAATAGGACGTTCAGGTTCCGGAATAAGCGAAACATTTACTGTTAGAAAAATTGCGCCGGGTGGAATAGGGGTGGAGAGGACGTTCCCCGTTCATTCCCCTGTTATTGATAGTATCAAGGTGTTGGAGAAAGGGAAGGTCCGCCGGGCAAAATTGTATTACCTGGCAAAGTCCGGAAGCAGTCTTAAAAGATTATGACCGGGACAATGGGAAGGATTGAATTAGGAGCTTCGGGTGAGGCTAAATCGATAGAGTACTTGAAGAAAGCCGGTTACAGGTTCATTTGCAGGAATTACCGGTGTCCCCTGGGTGAAATAGATATTATTGCAAAGAACGGGAATGATCTTTGTTTTATTGAAGTCAAGACCAGGAGTAATAAGAACTATGGCTTGCCCCAGGATGCGGTTGATAAGAATAAGAGAAACAGGATAATGAAGGTGGCTCTATTCTATTTGAAGGAAAAGAAGTTGTCGGGCTGTAATTGCAGGTTCGACGTTATATCTATTGCTGACGGGATACGTTTAATAAAGAATGCTTTTCCGATGGTAAGAAAATATAATATTTAGGAGGCAGAGTTTTTATGGGTTTATTCGGGGGCAAGAAGACATTTTTAGAGGAAGGCAAAAGATATTTAGATCTGATGCTGAATGAGGAGGCTCTCAGGCAGTTTTCCAGGTCTATTGAGCGGAAGGAAAATCTTTCTGAAACATACTTTTATTCGGCGGCTGCCTGCTTTATGAAGACGGACATGGACTCTGCGAAAAAACATCTTCGCATGCTTCTTAAATTACACCCGGATGAGAAGATGATAAGAATGATTTGTGATTTGACGGGTATGAGAAAACTGGTTAGTGACAAGTATAAGAACTCTTTTCCGTGTTTTTTAGTGGATGGCAGTAAAATAGTTTTTGCAAGCAGCAGGAAGAATATTGAGGAAAGTATTGTAAGTAATAATTCGGGAATATTCGTGGTTGAAGTGGAATCAGGGAAGGAAACACAGGTGGTCAGCGAAGAGTTTGATAATTACCTTCCTTCGTTTTCTCCGGATGGCAGAAAAATAGTGTTTTTAAGCAGAAGGCGGGACAATAATAATGATGGTGTTATAAATAATCTCGACAATCCCGGGATCTATGTTATCAACATTGACGGCACTGATGAGAAGTGCATAGTGAAGGATGAATATTCTAATAAATACCCGTCGTTTTCTCCGGATAGCAGGCAAATCATTTTTACAAGCTGGAGGGGGAATAACAGCGGTGTTTATATTATCAATACTGACGGGGGTTATGAAAAGCAGATAGTAACAGATGCCTATGACAACACATTCCCCTCTTTTTCCCCTACGGGGCAGAGAATAGTGTATACAAGCTGGCGGCATGATACGAACGGAGACGGCAGGATTGACTTCAGGGATAACAGCGGTATTTACATGGTGGATATTGACGGTAAGAATGAACGGCAGGTTGTATCGGACAAGTACAATAATAGTTTTCCTAAGGTTTCACCCGATGGCTTGAGCATAATTTTCCTTTCTACCAGAAGGGATACCAATAAGGATGGAAAGATTAATTCGCTTGATAACAACAATGTGTTTATTTGCGATATAACCGGGAAAGGTGAAAAGTGCGTATCCAGTGACAAGTATTATAATAAAATGCCTTCCTTTTCATACGATGGAAAGAAGGTGGCATTTTTAAGCGGTGGTGGGGGAGTTAAAATCAGTAATAAATCAAAAGGGTTTTTCAGCCCTAAAGGTATTTACATGGCGGACTGTAACGGAAAGAACAGGGTACAATTGTTAAGCGACAAGTATTATGGCAGCAATTTTGTTTTATTCTCCCCGGTGGATGACAGGCTGGCTTACATGAGTTTTAGAAAAGGCACCAACCGCGGGATATATATAATGAATATCAATAAAACGCCGACGCTTAATGAAGTAGAAGAATTGATAAATAACCTTGATTATTAATTACCGGTATATATATGAATGTACTTTTCATCGGAGATATTATAGGCGGTCCGGGCAGGAATGCAGTGAAAGGGTTATTGCCGGTTATTGTAAAAGAGGAGAAGGTCGATATAGTAATCGCCAATGGTGAAAATGCTGCAGGAGGCTCCGGCCTGACTCCAAGTGTTGCCGGTGAGATGTTTTCTTCGGGAATAAATGTAATAACGTTAGGCAACCATACCTGGAAAAGAAAAGAAATCCTTGAAATAATCGATAATAAACATATCATAAGACCTGCGAATTTTCCCCCCGGTGTTCCTGGAAAAGGATATATAGTAATGAACAACAATGAAACTAAACTGGCGGTTATTAACCTTATGGGACGTGTTTATATGGCCGATACAGATTGCCCATTCCGTAAGTTGGATGAGATTATGGAAGAACTGAGTGATAAAAAGATCAAGAATATCATTGTGGATTTTCATGCTGAAATCACCTCCGAGAAGATTGCTTTTGGGTGGTATCTTGATGGCAAGGTTTCAGCGGTTATTGGCACTCATACGCATGTTCAAACAGCCGATGAACGCGTAATGCCGCAGGGGACAGCGTATATTACGGATGCGGGTATGACAGGAGCCCGTGATTCGGTTATAGGGGTGAAGAAGGAAATTATTCTCAAGAAATATTTAACCCAGATGCCCATGCGTTTTGAAGTGGCAGAAGGTGACCCGGTTCTATCGGCGGTGATAGTTGACATTGATGAGTTAACGGGAAAGGCGCGCGGTATAAGAAGAATTAACAGGCCTTTTATAAAATTAGGGAATTGATGCGGCTTATTTAATGGATACAGAAAGAAGAGTTTACAAAATATCGGAGTTGAATAACCTGACAAAAGAGCTTCTTGAAGGGCAGTTCTCTGATATCTGGCTGGAAGGCGAGATTTCAAATTTCAAACAGCATACATCAGGCCATCTTTATTTTGCCTTAAAGGACGAGGTTGCCCAGATACAGGCAGTGATGTTTAAATGGCAGGCTTCTTACCTTAAATTTCGCCCGGAGGACGGCCTGAAGGTAATTGTGAAGGGCAAGGTAAGCCTGTTCGTTAAAGCAGGGAAGTACCAGTTCGTGGTGTCCTATATTGAGCCACTTGGGGCCGGGCCGTTGCAGGTTGCTTTTGAGCAGTTAAAAAGAAAGCTTGAAGGTGAAGGATTGTTTAATGATGAATACAAGAAAGAACTGCCTTTACTTGTACAAAAAATGGTAATAGTTACTTCTCCCACGGGAGCGGCTGTACATGATATGCTTTCCATTATGGAGAGGCGTTTTTCGAATGTGCATGTTTTAATATATCCGGTTCATGTCCAGGGGGAACTGGCTGCGGGTGAAATAGCAGCGGCTATTTCAGACATTAACGAACATTTTACGGATATAGATGTTATAATCATCGGCCGTGGAGGCGGTTCTCTTGAAGATTTGTGGCCGTTTAATGAAGAAGTCGTGGCGCGGGCGATTTATAAGTCAAGGCTGCCCGTTATTTCAGCAGTGGGGCATGAGGTGGATTACAGTATTGCTGATTTTGTAAGCGATTTAAGGGCGCCGACACCCTCTGCCGCAATCGAGCTTGTTATTGCAAATAAGACAGAATTGGAGGAGAGGTTGTCTAGCCTGTTTGCAAGAATGGTTTCCTCAATGGAATTTATGTTCGGGGATTATCGGAACCGGTACAGGCGCGCAAGGGAAAACAGGGTTTTCAGGCGTCCAATGGAATTCTGTGAAAGGTTCCAGCAGGAAGCGGATTATTACCTTGAGCGGATATCTACAAGCGTAAGCCATTATGTACGGTTAAAGGATGATTACGTCCGGTCGGTAATAGGAAAGTTGAACGCGCTGTCTCCCCTGAATGTATTGTCACGCGGTTACGGGATTACGTGGAAGTTGAAGAATAATGAAGTACTCAGGGATACGGCTATGGTTAATGTGGGGGAGAAGGTTAAGACCAGACTGCATAAGGGCGAGATAATTTGTGAGGTCCTGGAGAACTGAAATGGCTGAACAGAAGGCAAAGTTAAAATTTGAGCAGGCGTTGTCAAAATTAGAGGAAATAACCGGTAAACTGGAGGAGGGGAATCTGAGCCTGGAGGATTCTTTGAAGCTGTTCAGTGAGGGCATCAAGTTATCGGAGTTTTGCAGTTCTAAACTGGATGAGGCAAAAAAGAAGATAGAGGTGCTTGTAAAGTCTTCTGACGGGATTTTCAAGACAAAAAAATTTGATACCGGGGAAGAATAGACAGCAATGGATAAAAGTTTGAGGTTATACCTTCAAAACAGGAAGGCAATTATAAATAAGGCGCTTAATAAGCACCTGTACAAATCAATAAAATATCCGCCGGTTGTTCATGACGCCATGAGGTATAGTATATTTTCAGGCGGGAAACGCCTCCGCCCGATACTGGTTCTTGCTGCAGCGGAAGCCATCAGCAGGGGGAGGAGGTCAGCGAAAAGAGATGAGGCGCTCTTGAAGGCGGCTGTTGCCATGGAAATGATTCATACTTCTTCGCTGATTCATGATGACCTTCCTGCGATGGATGATGATGATTGCCGGAGGGGAAGGCCGAGTTGCCATAAAAAATACAGTGAAGCTGTTGCTGTCATAACCGGTGATGCCCTGATAATGAGAGCGTTTGAGATTGCTGCCGGTACGGGTAATTGCAGGGTGGTAAGGGAGATTGCGGATGCCTCCGGCACCAGGGGAATGATCGGAGGGCAGGCAGTGGATATTGAACCGTTTAACAGTAAGAGCAGGAGGCAGGATGTTATCAGGAAACTTAATTTCGTCCATGCCAACAAGACGGCAGCTTTAATAAGGGTTTCACTCAGGATAGGCGCTATTATCGCCGGCGCGAAGGAAGAAGAGTTAAAAGCGCTTGACAGGTACGGCAGGGCTATAGGCCTGGCTTTTCAGGTAACTGACGATATTCTGGATGTGAGCGAGGATGAGGGGGTAAGTTACCCCGGGGTTTACGGGGTAGCGCAGTCCAGGAAAAAAGTGGGGCAACTGGTTAAGGAAGCTCATAAATCACTTGAAATGTTCAACGGCGGAATTAATAAATTAAAAAAACTTGCGGAGTATATTGAAACAAGAAAGAAGTAATTAAACAGGGAATTCAACGCATGTCAATACTGGAAAAAATAGAAAGACCGTCTGATCTTAAAATGATAAAAAAGGAGCTTTTACCGGAGCTTATAAAAGAGATCAGGGATCTTATGATAAGGACTACCTCAAAAACCGGCGGTCATCTTGCTTCAAGCCTCGGGGCTGTTGAATTAACTATCGCGCTGCATTACGTTTTAAACTGCCCTGTTGACAAGATAGTCTGGGATGTGGGGCATCAGAGTTATACGCATAAGATTATTACCGGCAGGGGCGGGAAGTTTGAGTCATTAAGGCAGAAAAATGGTATAAGCGGTTTTCCCAGGCCGGAGGAGAGCAGTTATGATGCCTTCGTAAGCGGTCACAGTTCTACGGCAATATCCGCGGCCCTGGGATACGCGTGCGCGAGGGACCTTTCAGGAAAGGACAATAAGGTTGTGGCGGTTGTGGGAGACGGCTCAATGACAGGGGGACTGGCATATGAGGGGTTAAATAATGCGGGCCATATGGCCAGGGATTTGATTGTAATTCTTAATGACAATGAGATGTTCATTTCACATAAAATAGGCGCCTTCTCAAGTATGCTGGCTAAACTCATGACGTTGGGGGTCGTAAAGAGACTGGAAACAAGGATTGCAAAGTTTCTGAAGAGGTTAACTATCGTTGGTACGGGTTTACTGAGGACAGCAAGAAGGCTTAAGGTGCTTTTGTTTCCGGGAATGTTCTTTGAAGAACTGGGATTCTCCTATGTCGGACCTGTTGACGGGCATGATGTTTTCGGGTTAATAGATGTTCTTAACAACGTGAATCAGCTTAAAGGCCCTGTCCTGGTGCATGTCATTACAAAAAAGGGCAAGGGTTATGAACCGGCAGAAAGAAATCCAATTATGTTTCATGGAATAAACGGTTTTAACATTCTTACGGGAGAACCTGAGGAAAAGAGCGGCGCGCCGTCATTTACCGAAGTATTTTCAAAGTCTCTTGTGAAACTTGCCGGTGATGATGAGAAGATAGTAGTTATTACCGCAGCCATGCCGCAGGGAACAGGGCTTGAAAACTTCAACGCGGAGTTCCCGAAAAGATTCTTTGACGTTGGAATAGCAGAACAGCATGCGGTAACCTTTGCGGCAGGCCTGGCAAAGGGTGGTTACAGGCCTGTATGCGCAATTTATTCAACTTTCCTGCAGAGGGCGGTTGACCAGATAATACATGATGTATGCCTGCAGAAGGTTCCTGTCGTTTTCGCGATTGACAGAGCAGGCATCGTAGGGGAGGATGGACCGACACATCATGGGGCATTTGATATCGTTTTTCTCAGGATGATTCCAAATATTGTTATCATGGCCCCCAAGGATGAAAATGAACTGCAGGATATGTTGATGACAGCAATTTATGCTGATTGTCCCTGCGCTCTCAGGTATCCGAGGGGGGAGGCGGTTGGCGCAAAAATGGATAAAAATCCAAAAAAGATTTCTATAGGAAAAGCGGAGTTGCTTGCGGATGGAAAGGACGTGGCGATATTTGCCGTTGGTAACATGGTGCATCCTTCACTCCTGGCTGCAAGGAAGCTGGAAGCGTTTGGCATAAAGTCAACTGTGGTAAATGCAAGGTTTATTAAACCGCTGGATGAAGAGATGATAAGAAAGGTTATTGGTTATACTAAAAAGATTGTAACGGTGGAGGAAGGGGTGCTTAAGGGCGGGTTTGGAAGCGGTATAAGTGAACTGTTGTCTTCCGAAAAAGTGTCCGTTAAATCGATAGGGTTGCCGGATGTATTTATAGAACACGGGAGCTGCAGTGAGTTAAGGGAAAAATACGGACTCAGTGTTGAGGGTATAATGGAAGTGGTTAAAGAATTTGCCGGTGTGTCCAATCCGGTTGTTAGTTAATGAAAATGGAGGTTAAAAAATGAAAATATTACTGGTTGATGATGATCTGGAATTTTTAGACAGGACGAAGGATATTCTTAAGAATCAGTCCTTTGAGGTAGAGACTGCCAGCAGTGGCAAGGAGGCTATTGAGAAGATTTATTGTGATGCTCCTTCCCTTGTTATAATTGATGTGGGCATGCCGGAGATGGATGGGTTTCAGGTGTGCAGGAAAATTAAGGATGACATACTCCTGAACTATATTCCGGTTATCATACTCACGGGACAGGAGGGGATGAATAATAATGAAAATGCCCTGAGTTGCGGTTGCGATGATTACATAATAAAACCCTTTAACCCCGAAGCCTTTATTGACAGGGTGAAGTGGGTATTCAGCAGGAGTTCCAGGGATATTAATGCCAATCCTCTAACGAGGCTGCCCGGTAACTGGGTTATTGTTAAGAAGCTGGAGGACTTCATTAAGAATTCAAAGAAGTTTGCGGTACTGTATCTTGATATTAATAATTTCAAGGTATACAACGATAGCTACGGTTTCATGGCGGGTGATAATATTATAAAGATGACTGCTTATACGATAACCAATGCCGTGAAATGTTTTCCTTTCGAGAAGGTGTTTATAGGCCATATTGGAGGGGATGATTTCATTGTTGTGATAAATGATTATGATGTTGTTGAACAGTTATGCAATAAGATTATAGAAGAATTCGACAGGAATGTAAGGGAGTTCTATAATGAAGAAGACAGGCTCAGTGGTTTTGTAATGGTAAGGGACAGGAAGGGAAATGAGAGTAAATATCCTTTAATATCAATTGCCATTGCTGTTGTTACAAACAAAAACAGGGTAATTAAACACCTGGGGCATGTGAACCAGTTAGGGGCTGAACTTAAAAGATTTGTCAAGGAAAGGAACGAGAGTTCCTATGCCGTAGACAGGCGCAAGGATTAATGAAAAGATGAAAGATTCATATGATTTTAAGGGAATAGAAAAGAAGTGGCAGGAAAAATGGGCTGAGGCCGGCACTTTTAGAACAGCTGATAATTCCGGGAAGAAGAAATTTTACCTGCTTGAAATGTTCCCGTATCCCAGCGGCGACCTGCACATGGGGCATGTCAGGAATTATGCCATAGGGGATGCTTATGCAAGGTATCTCAGGATGAATGGATACGATGTGCTTTATCCCATGGGGTATGATTCCCTTGGCCTCCCTGCCGAGAATGCAGCAGTCAAAAGCGGAATTGTTCCGGGTGAGTGGACCAGGAAATGCATAGACAGGATGATGGCTCAGCAGAAGAAAATAGGATTGAGTTATGACTGGTCCCGCCTGATTGAAACTTACAAACCCGGGTATTACAGGTGGAATCAGTGGATATTCCTTCAGTTTTACAGGAAAGGACTTACCTATAAAAAAAAGGCGATGATTAACTGGTGTCCCGAATGTAATACAGTTCTTGCCAATGAACAGGTACAGGAAGGCAAATGCTGGAGGTGTGATACCAATGTGGAATTGAAGAATCTTCAGCAATGGTTTTTTAGAATTACTGACTATGCCGAAGAACTGCTGGAGGGCCTGGATAAACTCACGGAATGGCCTGAGCGTGTAAAAAATATGCAGAAAAACTGGATTGGCAGGAGCAGTGGTATGATGGTTAATTTCGGGGTCAGGGGCAGTAAGGAAATAATACCTATATTTACCACGAGGCCCGATACTCTCTACGGGGTAAAGTTTATGGCTTTTGCTCCCGAGCACCCTCAGCTGCACGAGTTGATCAGGGATAGCGATAATAAAAAGGAAATCATGGCGTTCATCAACCGTGTGGTGCGTGAAGATAGATTTACCGGGACTGCCGAAGACCTGGTAAAGGAAGGAATATTTTCAGGTGTTTATGCCGTTAATCCGCTGAATAATGAAGAAGTACCGATTTGGATTTCCAATTTTGTGTTAATGGAGTACGGGACAGGAGCCATAATGTGCGTGCCTGCTCATGACCAGAGGGATTTTGAATTTGCAGAGAAATATAACATTCCGGTAAAGCAGGTAATTTTATCGGAAGGCGCCGGTGAATCCGTGTTGAAAGAAGCTTACGTGGAAGAGGGGGTAATGGTAAACTCCGGAGAGTTTGACGGTTTAAACTCGGAGAAGGCAAAGGAAAACATATCCGACTACATTGAGGGAAAGAAGTGGGGTAAAAGGCAGGTGCAGTACAAACTGAGGGACTGGCTCATTTCAAGGCAGAGGTACTGGGGCACTCCCATACCGATTGTTTATTGCGACAGGTGCGGCGTGGTTCCCGTGCCCGAGGATGAACTTCCCGTGGTGTTGCCGGATAACGTAAAGTTTACCGGTAAAGGCAATCCGCTTGCGGGCTGTAGTGAATTCGTGAAGTGTTCCTGCCCTGAGTGCGGGGGAGAAGCAAAAAGGGAAACCGATACAATGGATACCTTCGTTGATTCTTCGTGGTATTTTTCCCGTTACTGCAGTCCGGGGTTTTTAGAAGGGCCGTATGAAAGGAAGGCTGTTGATTACTGGATGCCTGTTGACCAGTACATAGGCGGGATTGAGCACGCTGTCATGCACCTGCTCTACGCGCGTTTTTTTACCAGGGCATTAAGGGATATTGGCATACATAAATATGATGAACCTTTCAAGCATCTGTTATGCCAGGGTATGGTGGTGAAGGACGGTATGAAGATGTCCAAGTCAAAGGGAAACGTTGTGAGTATAGACGATATGACAGGCAGGTACGGGGCTGATACTGCGCGTATATTCATACTTTTTGCCTCACCCCCGGAAATGGACCTTGAATGGAATGATGAGGGAGTTAAGGGGGCATTCAGGTTTCTGAACAGGGTATGGAAACTGGTTAGTATTGTTCCGAGGGCGAAAAATTCAGGCAGGGAGGACAAGGAACTTCTCAGGATAACCCATAAAACCATAAAGAAGGTAACTGATGACATGCGTAATTTCTGCTTCAATACCGCAATAGCCGCGCTAATGGAGTTCCTCAATTCAATAAGGGAAAAGGCAGAGAATATCCCGGGTAAACAGTTGAGAGAAACCGTTGAGCTACTCGTACTTTTAGTTTCCCCCTTTGCCCCGCATATTGCTGAGGAACTATGGGAGAAACTGGGGCATGAGAACATAAGCCATCAGTCCTGGCCCGGGTACAATGATGAACTGATAAAGACGGACAATGTATTGATTGTTATTCAGGTGAATGGCAAATTAAGGAGCAGGATAGAAGTCCCCGCAGGTTTGCCTGAGAAAGAGGTAAAGGAAAAAGCCTGCCGGGATTCAAAGATACAGGGATATATTGACGGGAATCAGTTAAGGAAAGTTATATACGTTCCTGATAAACTTGTAAATATAGTAATATAATCAAATTGCGGGGAGGAGGGGAACATGAACAACAAAATGGTTTTTCATATAATAAGTTTAATGACATTTTTTCTTATAATATGTGGTTGCTATACTCCGGAGAGTTCTACCGGGGTTGAAATTCTTCCTGGAAGTATAAAAACTGTTGCCATTCCCACGATTACCAATAAGACCCCTTACTATGGAATAAACGAAGAACTGACAAGGGAATTAACGGAAAAATTTATTCAGAACGGCAGGTTAACGGTGGCTGATAAAAAGGAAGCTGATTGCATGCTTGAGTGCGAGATTGTCAGGTACCTCCTGGTGCCCTTGAGTTATGACGAAAATGATGTCGTGGAGCAGAAGAAACTTAATGTGATTGTTAACCTTACCTTTATTGACCTGCAAAATGAAACGAAAATGTGGGATGAAATCTGGAGAGAAACGGATGCCGGCACTGAAATAGGGGGAATAATAGAAGAGGTCAGTTTCTTCGTGTCAGGTGATGAAGATGAAACTGAAACAGAACAGGAAGCAAGAGCCCGTATTGTAATTGAACTGGCGGAAGATATTGTACAAAGAACTATTTACGGCTGGTAAAAAACATTGCGAAATAACCCCATGAAGTACCAGGAGATAATAAGGAGTATAAATAAAAAGGAAATTGCAAATACGTATCTTTTCACGGGTGAAGAGAACTATCTTAAGGAAGATATAATACAGGCGATAAAGGGCATTCTGTTAAACGAGGCGTCCTCGGATTTTAACTTCAATGTTTTTGATGCGGCTGAATCGGATGAGGGAAGGGAAGCAGTGGAGGTATCAAACACACTTCCCTTATTATTTGGAGGGACAACAGGCGGTATTGGCAGATTAATAGTTCTTAAGAATATTGATAAACTGCCGGAAATGGACAGGAAACTGCTTTCCGCGTACCTGTCAGAGCCGCTTGAATCCACCTGCCTGATACTTATTACAGATAAAAAGAAAATTGATGGACGGAAGAAGTACAATAAAGAGATTGAATCAAATTCCGTTCAAGTGATATTCTACAGGTTGTTTGATAATCAAATACCCGGCTGGCTTGCGGGAGAGGTTAAAAAACATAAGAAGAGTATTTCTCCGGAAGCAGCGCAGTGCCTTATCAGCGGGGTTGGCAGTGATTTATTTGCATTGAAAAGCGAAGTTGAGAAACTGGTTAATTTCGTTGGGGACAGGGAGACGATAGAAGCCGGGGATATCGAGCGGGTACTGGGGTATGTTAAAGGTATTACGGTTTCTGACCTGCAGAAGGCAATAACATATAAGGATGTCAAAGGTTCACTCAGAATAATGAATGCGCTTCTTGATGAAAATTCCCGCAGCCAGGTGATGATACTCGCGGTAATATCAACGAGGTTAAGGCAGTTAGCCCTGGCAAAGGCGATGTTAAAGCAGGGCAGGTCTGAAGAGGCTATAATAAAAAATTTTGGAATTAACCTTTTTTACAACAGGTACCTTGTAAAGGCATCCTGTAATTTTACGGATAATGAACTGGAAAAAGGGTTCTCATGCGTGTTGAATGCTGATGTGGAGATAAAGACAGGGAAGAAACCGCCAAGACTGTCACTTGAACTGCTTGTCATGAAAATATGCATGTCCCATGGGATACAGTAAAGCTACACTAACGGCTCATAAATACTGTCACGTATATATGGAGAAAGGGACCTGGTCCTTCACTCTTCGACTCGCCTTGCTCGCTCAGGGCGAGTAAATGGGTTACCGTTTTTATGCAGAGAGGGACTTATTTTTTCATCTTATTTACTTTTTTTGACAATTGCGAAATTTTCCTGGAAGCTGTATTCTTGTGAAGAATCTTTTTCCTGGAGTTTGTTTGAAGAACTTCAATTGCGTTTGATAGTATTTTTTTTGCTTCTTCAATGTTTCCGCCGGCAACGGCGCTGTCCAGTTTCTTTATGGCTTTTTTGAGTTTATTCTTTAATTTAATGTTCTGTTTCCTGTTCCGAATACTCTGTCTTTCTGCTTTTTTTGCTTGAGTGTGTCTGTCGTTTTTTAACTTGGTCATTTAGTCCTCCTGAGAATAATAAATGGTAAATTGTTATAAAACTATCAAAAACAGAGGAAGATGTCAAGGAAAATGAAGAAAAAAGAAAAAATTGCGAAGTGGGTTGCGGGAGTTAGTGTTTCAACAATGATTTCCCGGGTATTCGGTCTTATCAGGGATGTGCTCATTGCAAACCTGCTTGGTGTGGGGATGGCAGCTGACGCTATTTTTGTGGCATACCGAATACCAAATCTTTTTAGAAGACTTCTTGGTGAGGGCGCGCTTTCATCTTCATTCATACCGGTTTTTGTGGAATACCTGAAGAAAAAGGGGGAAGAGGAATCAAAGAAATTCGTTAAGAGTATTTTCACCGTCCTTCTGGTAATCCTGTTACTGCTGACTGTAGCCGGCTGGGTTTTGACCCCCTGGATAGTGCGGCTGATTGCTCCGGGATTTATCAGTAACCCGGGAAAACTTAACCTGACTATAAACCTTACAAGGATTATATTTCCTTTCATGATTGCCATAGGGTTGGGGGCTTTAACCCTGGGTATCCTTAATTCACTTAAAAAGTTCATGATTCCCGCGCTGGCGCCGTGCATGTTGAGTATCTCGGAGATAATATTAATGCTTGCCGTATGCCCGTTTATGGAAAAGCCTGTTTACGGGCTTGCGGTTGGGATATTAATAGGGGGATTCGCCCAGCTTGCGTTCCAGGTCCCTGCGCTTATAAAACGAGGCTACTTTTCTTTTTCCTTTATCAAAGAACTTGTCAATATGCGTTCGTTCATGGAACACCCGGGGGTCAGAAAAGTAGGGTTGTTAATACTCCCTGCGGCATTAGGGCTTTCCATAAGCCAGATAAATATGTTCGTTGATACCATCTGCGCGTCTTTTCTTGAAGAGGGAAGTATAGCGGCGTTGTATTACGCCAACAGGGTGATGCAGTTCCCCCTGGCTTTATTCGGTACTGCGATAGCCACAGTTTCACTGCCGTTGATGGCAGAATCGGCTGTACAGGAGGATTATGACAAATTAAAAAGGACGCTGGTTTCAGGTTTAAGGGGAATGCTGTTCATTATACTCCCTTCAATCGTGGGCCTTGTTTTTATGAATGTGCCCATAATCAGGTTAATATTTGAATGGGGCGCTTTTAGCGCTCATGCTTCCGAAACAACAGGTTTTGCGCTTGCCTTTTATGCTTCGGGGCTTGCGGGATATGCGGGGATAAGGCTTGTTGTTTCCGCTTTTTATTCATTCAAGGATACGAAAACACCTGTTAAGGTTGCCGTGCTTGCGATGCTCCTTAATATAGTCCTGAATATAATCCTGATGCGCTTCCTCGGATTGGGAGGGCTTGCCCTTGCGACCGCGCTGGCGGCAATGGTTAACCTTATATTGTTATTGATATTTTTGAGGAAGAGGCTCGGGGCGCTTGGGCTGGATAAAATGATAATGCCGGTTATTAAAATATTTATTGCATCAATGTCGGTAGTACTGGTATGTGTTCTGTGTTCGGAATTTCTTGGCGGGATGTCAAAATACCTGCATGTCGGAGTAACCATACCGCTTGCTGTAGGAGTTTATTTTCTAACTGCGTATATTCTAAAATGTGAAGAACTTGAGTATATCCGGAATATGTTAAAAAGATAAAAACGGGAAAAGGAGCAATAAATGAAAATAGGCGTTATCTCTGATACTCACGGTTCCCTCCGGGCCTGGCAGAAGGTTATGAAGGAATATTTCAATGATGTTGACATGATAATTCATGCCGGTGACCTGTTTGATGATTTTAACGAAAGAAAGTACGCGGGGCAGCTGGCGGATGAAATGAGCGGATTAAAGATTCCCTTTATTGCTGCAAAAGGGAATTGTGATTCTGAGGAAGACCTGTCACTTGCAGCTTTTCCTGTAGCAGCTCCGTATGCATTCGTGCAGATAGATTCGACAAGGATTATTGTGAATCATGGAAAAAAATTGACGGAAGAGGACAAGTTTAAACTTGCAGGAAAGTGGAAAGTGGATATATTCATTTCAGGGCATACACACATACCCGAACTGAAGAAAAAAAAAGAGGTGATATTGCTTAATCCCGGCAGCCCTTCAATGGGGAAGAAAGAACAATCAGCCGGGATGATTGAATCAACCGGCAACAAGTTTGATATAAAGATTTTTAATACGGAAACCGGTGAGATATTGTATCATATTTAATCAATAAGGCCCCAATTCGGATATCTTCAGTTCCATTTTTTCGATTATTTTCCTGGTTTTTTCCTGCGCCCTGCTTAGCTTCAATTCATGTTTTAATATTATTTTCTTTACCTTTTCAATCTTTAACCGGAGTTTTTTTTGTTTGCTTTCCTTTGTGGCAAGTGACAGCGTGCTTTCATGCCTGGTAACTTTGTTCTGTATTTTTGTAATATTTTTTTCTATTGAAAGCCTGAGCTTTTCCAGTTTGGATTTATTCTTGTCAATAGCTCTTTCGATGGCACCTATTTTGTGAAGTAATTTTATTTTTTTTTCGTCTGAACTTGATTCGGATTTTTCTTCAAAAACAGGCATTAAAGGTTCTTCAATAACCTGTTCAATGAAACCGTCGGTTTCCTGTGAAAAAGCCGGTTGATTCAAGGGCATGATTAATAGGGTGGTTACTGTTATTATAATGGTAAAAGTACTTTTCATAATTTGTGTTTTAGTTATTAATTTCACTTTGAAATATAAATATATATCAAAAAACAGCGTTTGTCAAGTTGTTTTATTTTTCTCCGGATATTTTGCCATTAAAATAATTGAAAAATGTTGTTATTCTTATGGTGAAATATTAATTGAATTATAATTAAATTATAGTTGATTTTTTAATAGTCTTATGATAATATAATAATAATGATTATAGAAATTTTATGCACTGGTACGGAGCTCTTAACAGGGAAAATAAATACAGATGACGCTTATCTGTGCGATAAGTTAATGGGTATTAGCTTAACGGTAAATCGTATTATAACCGTAGGTGATTCAAAGGACCAACTAAAGGCCGCTTTTAATGAATCACTGAAAAGGTCTGATATAGTTTTTACCATAGGCGGCCTGGGGCCTACTTTTGATGACCTGACACGCGAGGTGGTTGCAGGCGCGCTGAGAAGGAAACTCGTATTCAACAGGGAAGTAATGCACTATATTGCCGCGCGCTTTGCCAGGAGGGGACTGGATATGCCTGAGAATAATGACAGGCAGGCAAACATTATTGAGGGAGCGAAAGTTCTTTCAAATAAACACGGTACGGCTCCGGGGATGATTATTGAGATAGGCGAGGACAGTAAAAAGAAGTTCGTTATCATGCTTCCCGGCCCTCCGGGGGAGTTAAAACCGATGGTAGAAGCAAATGTCATGCCTTTTCTCAAAAATAAATATGAGAGGAATATCGTAAAAACCCTGGTTTTGCGCGTATGCGGACTAACTGAATCAGCCGTGTTTGAGAAGATAAGGGATGTTGTTGAAGTAGAAAGGGAGATGGAGGGGAACATCCTCTCTTTTGCGCTGCTGGCAAGCTCTTCTTTGATTAACGTGAAGATTACCGGTAAAGGCGACGATGAACTGTTGATAGACAGCATGGTGCACAAGGCCAGGCAGGAAGTTTATGACTGTCTGGGGGATAATATATTCGGGGAGGGCAGGGATACCCTGGAAGGAGTTGTTGGAAGGCTTTTTGGAAAGAAGAAGTTGACTCTTTCCGTAGCCGAATCGTGTACCGGAGGATTGATTTCAAACATGATTACAAATGTTTCAGGAAGTTCTATTTACTTCAGGCAGGGGGTTGTTGCTTACAGTAACGGGGCCAAGATAAGCATGCTGAATGTAAGCGGGGATACCATAAAAAAATACGGGGCTGTCTCGGAACATACTGCGAAGGAAATGGCTGCGGGAGTGCGCGGAATTAGCGGTTCGGACATAGGGCTTTCCACAACCGGCATAGCAGGCCCTTCGGGGGGGGGCGGTAAAAAACCGGTTGGACTGGTATACATTGCGCTTGCAAAAGATGACGGTGTATTCTGCAAAAAATACCGTTTTACCGGCAGCAGGCTGGTTATAAAGGAAGGGGTAGCTGTAACTGCTCTTGATTTAGTCAGAAGAAGGATTTAAACAGGATAAGCGGATTTTCAATGAGAACATTTATCGCTGTTGGATTGACGGATGACATAAGAAGCAGTATTGCCGGGGTCCAGTCTGAATTCAGGAAGCATGATTTAGATGTAAAATATATTAAGCCTGAAAATATTCATATAACGCTTAAATTTCTTGGAGAGGTAGATGAGGACAAAGTAGACGGAGTGTGTGAAAACATAAAAGTTTCCATGGAAGGGTTTAAGAAGTTTAACATCAGTGTTGATTCGGTGGGGGTTTTCCCGGGGTTTAAATCCCCAAGGGTTATCTGGCTTGGAGTGTCCGAAGGTTCGGGGAAGCTGTCGGGCCTGAACCGGAGTATTGAAGAAACTCTTTCTTCCAGGGGGTTTGAAAGGGAGAAAAGGATATTCAGCGCTCATATGACTATAGGCAGAGTGCGTTCCTTGAAAAACGTTAAATTGCTGGCAAGAACAGTTGAAGGAATGTCCGGACTGAGAATCGGAAGGTTCCTTGTTGAAGACGTCCGGATTATTAAGAGTGACTTGACCCCGGAGGGCCCGGTTTACTCGGTATTAAAGAAGGTGATGCTGAAATGATGTGGATGATGAGGATGATCCAGTTTGTAAGGGGGAGGCTTGAAGCGCTGCAGCGGTATAAGGTTATTATAATACTGTCTTTTATTATGTTTTTTTATTTCGTTAACAGGGTTTCCGTAAA
>JAUXBS010000201.1 GCA_030619245.1 Clostridia bacterium
ATCCTGTTTATCCCGTGATTGCTTATATACACATCAGGAGCGGCAAGGTGGTACACCAGAGAATCGTACAGTGAAGGCGGCGCTAACGTCCCGAACAGAACCAGTATGCCCGTAACAACCATTACAATTGCCAGCCCTGTTTCAAAAACAGTTAAATGGCCGGCACTTGCTGCTTTAAGCTTTTCCTTAAGAGTCACTATTATTTTTTTGATTTCTCCCAGGCAGAAAACAGCGATAACCGCTAAAACCAGGTATATTATCCACCTGTATAACAGCCCGCACATGCCTAACAGTAAAACAAGGTAACTGAATATCCCGAGGCCGGCAGCCGAACCAAAGATGAAATCCCGGAGTGAATAAGGTTTATACCCGTTAAAATAGCCCAGTACTTTCCTGCCCGTACAATAAGCAAGCAATACAATCACAAACAGCAGCCCAAACTCAGCTATTCTTTCACATAATAAGCTAATCATTTCTTATTAATAAACATCCTCATTTTTTTAAATCCAATCCTGAACAACAGGAACTTCATCAATACCCACAATGTTGATAACCCGTACACCAGGCTGTTCTTCAGGTTTATCTGGGACGCCTCCTTGAAATACCTCGTGGGCACAGGAATCTCCCCAACCCTGAAACCGGAAGCCACGGACTGGACCAGGAACTCCGTATCAAAAACAAAATTATCAGAGTTATTCTCAAAAGGGATAGTCTCAAGCACTTCCCTGCTGTAAGCCCTGAAACCCGTATGGCATTCAGACAGGTTCTGGCCCAGTATGACATTCTCAATGAAGGTAAGGAAACGGTTGCTTATATACTTGTATAGCGGCATTCCACCCTCAAGGGTTTCTTTCCTGGTCCTGATGCGGGTGCCGAACATGACATCACACACATTATCCTTTATCAACCCTGTAATATAAGGCGTAAGCCTGCTGTCATACTGGTAATCAGGATGAATCATGACAACAATGCCGGCCCCGGCTTCAAGCGCCAGTTTATAGCATGTCTTCTGGTTGGCGCCGTACCCCTTATTCTTCTCATGTTTTACAACCCTGAGCCCCAGTTTCTCTGCCACTTCAACCGTATTATCCCTGCTGGCATCATCAACAAGGATAATTTCGTCAACAGTCCCTTCGGGAATATCCCGGTATGTTTTTTCAATAGTTTTTTCCGCATTATACGCCGGCATGACTACTATTATTTTCATCTTATCCATTTTAACTCCCCACCAGAATAATTTATAATAAACTTAACCAGCATATCGGATGCATCCCCTGGTTTACAAAAACTACCCCCTGTTTTTATATCCGATAAATGTCCGATATGTCCGATAAATGTCCGATATCCTAAAAACCATACCGACGGCCTTTTTTCTCACCTTGTGCTACTAAAACACCCTTTTCAACAAGCACCTGTAAATCACGATTTAATGTCCTTTCAGAAACCCCTGTATAAATCAATTTTAGGTCTGCAATGCTGATAAGACCTTTTTCTTTAACAAGTTTTACCGCCTGTACTTGTCTTTGATTCAACCCTGCTTTTTGAAAAAACGATTCCGTATAAATGTCCCTTGGCAAGATTGTTCTGAACTCTACATTTCTAATCAAAACAAACTCTGGTTCTGATGCGCCTTGTGCCCGGCATTGCTTAACCATTTCAAGTGTTCCTGACCCAGTTTTTTGAATGTAATCTGCTAAATAAAGCACATTGGCAAGAAGCGGATTTGCAGGAAATGATGTATGCGGTTTTTTAAGATCCTCAATAGTTAACTCTGGCGGGAGACTGCCAGAATTCCATACTTCAACACGGTCCGAAAATACCATAACCTGAACACCAGATGTGACATTGTAGTTTCTATGAGTAACGGCATTGACGATTGCTTCCTGAATTGCAAAAACAGGAATTTCAAAAGGACGCTTAAACTGGGGTGTGTGCTCTTGTTGAATAACTGCTTGTTTAATAATATCCAACACAAACGCAACAGATTTGTCCACCTGTTCAAACAGGTTGTCATTATAGACTTTGTATGATGGAAATGGCTTACATACTTCGGTACCAGGCAGTTGGACACATTTAACTTCTGCTTGTAAGAAAAATCGATGTGGATTTTTTCCAAAAAGCAAAATTGCAGCGTTCGTCAATTTGCCTTCTCGTAGCAAATTCAAATGTGTTAAAACATCTTCAGGAAACATATTAATATCAAGTGGAAACTTCCTGGCATCTTTGGCAACACGCGCAAACCAGCGAATTTTCTCTTCATCAATATCGGCAAATGTGGCACTCTCGCAAGTCCGATCATCAAAAGCGTCACGACCTACAATGCCTTTTTCTTTCAGGAATTCAATCAGACTTGCATAAACTAAACGGGTAAGCTCTGTGGTATCGCTAAATCTTCTGTAACTAAAACCGCTTTTTGAATCTCTGACTTCTTTAATAAGCTTCTGAACTCCCTCTTTGCGCTTCTTATCATTAGCGCTGTTTTTACCTTTAATATAGAACAGTATTATCTTATGTGATTTTTTGGCTTCGCGGAATTCCGCTTCAGTGGGAGATGTTTTACCCTTAGCAGTACTGCCGTATTTTGTACCAAGGATGCCTATGTATATATCGCTCTTTTTTACCTCTCCAAGATAGGATGTCTCAGCTGACTTGCTTTTTGCAGGAGCATCCTCAAACAGGAAAACATCAAAATATTCAGAAAGGAGGGCATCGTTTAGGACATACTTCTTAACTGCCCGTCGTTCCTGCTTCAGTTCCTTTTGAACACCACTGACAAATATTCTGTATTTTTTCATATTAAAATCACATTCTCTCCTCCCTCTCCCCCGAGGGGATAGGATTAAGGTAAGGGAGATAATAACTAATTTGGACAGTAATTCAATTTATATACCCTTATCCTCGGATTATGAAAAGTCCCGATTCTTTTACCCCTGAATTCCTTAATCATTTCTGCCTTCTTATTAAGCCTGGTTTCAAAATCACATTCCGATTCATAATCAAAGTTGCTCACCAGGACATAATCATATTCCCCGCTCAATTCTTCAATACTCCTATCCCTTATATCCTCATCCCAGTCA
>JAUXBS010000116.1 GCA_030619245.1 Clostridia bacterium
GGCAATAAGGCTGTGGGATACGGGGAAGGCTATAGAAGCTGCTGAAAAAGCAATGAAGAGAAATCCCGGGAACGCGGAAGCATGTAAACTTATGGGGCAGGCGCAGTTTTACAACGGTAATTACGATGAAGCGTTAAAGCACCTGCAGAAGGCATGTGACATTAACCCGCGGAATAATAGCAGGAAGAGCTTCCTGGAACTGGTGAAAGGGACGAGGGATATAATAAGAGACTATGAAAGTTATGAGAGTGAGCACTTCATTCTGAGGCTGCATCCACGTGACAGGATATTAAAATATTACGTTCTTGATGCTCTTGAAAAGGGCTACGAGAAGATAGGAAGAATGCTGGGGTATAAGACTGACGGAAAGATAATAGCTGAGATATATGCGAGGCACGAGGATTTTAACTTTGCTTCAACACTTACAAAAAAACAGTTAGAGGCGTCAGGAGCCATAGGCATTTGCAAGTTTAACAGGAACATGATAGTTTCCCCGAGGTGCCTTGCCTTCGGTTTCAGGTTTATTGACAGTATAGTCCATGAATTAACTCATTATATGATACTTCATGTAGCAAGCCCTGATATACCGTTATGGCTGAACGAAGGGATAGCCAAGTACTTTGAAACAACCTGGAGGAGTGATGAATCGCTTTACCTGTCTCCTGTGTTCAGAAATGTTCTCGCAAAGGCGGTTGAAGAGGATGAGTGGATAGAGTTTGAGAGGATGAGTAAAGGCATGCCGGGCCTTGATAACACCAGGGAGGTAACTCTTGCCTTTGCCGAGGTCAGCGCAGGAGTGGATTATATAATAACCTGTTACGGCAGGGATAAATTAGTATCGCTTGCCAGGGAGTTCAAGAAAGAAAAGGATGAGAACAGTGTTTTTAAGAAAGTGCTCGGGGTTTCAAGTAAGGAATTTTTGAAAGAGTTAAAAGAGTTTATTGAAGAAAAGGATTTGGAAGTGACTAAAGGCGCCGTGCTGGACAACTTTAAATTAAAGGACGATGAGGTAAACGAGCTTAATGAATACGTTGGGGTTGAAGCCAGGGGTTTTGTCAGGTTGGGGAACAAGTTCAGGAAGAAAAAGATGTTTCAGGTGGCTCTGATAGAATATAAGAAGGCATTAAAACTGGAGCCCGAGAATTCCGTTGTCCTGAACAAGGTTGGCAAAACGTATTTTGACATGGGTGAGGTTGAACGCGCGGAGGAGAGCCTGAGATTATCACTCAAGTACAACCCGAATGCGGCAAATACTTATACGAACCTCGGGGATTTACTGCTGTCACAGAACAAGCTTAAGGCCGCGCTTGACGTTTATACCCAGTCAAATAATATAAACCCGTTTAACCCTGTAATACACAAGAGTATGGGTATTATTTACTTCAACCTTGACAGGAAGAGGGAAGCGATAAGGGAATTTAAAGTTACCCGCATGCTTGCGCCGTACGATACGGAAGTCACTTCCTGGCTGATGCACCTTGAGAAAAAGGAAGAAAAAAAATGAAGGAACCGGGCGGGCAGAGTAGCGTTGCAGTTTCAATAAACAGAATCGCAGGGTACGTGCTGTTATCCCTGGTGTTCCTGCTTCTGGTTTGTTTCCTCATAAGAGAGGTTTCAAGTTTTGACGTATGGTTTCACCTCAAGACAGGGCAGTGGATAATAAATAACCTGAGTGTCCCCGTTACGGACATGTTTTCCTATACTGCGGCAGGCAATAAATACCTTGATTCTCACTGGCTGTTCCAGGTGGCGCTTTATGCCGTATACAGTATTGGAGGCATAACAGGGATTCAGTTGCTGAAAATAATGGTTTTCATCCCTGCTTTCCTCTGCCTGGGAGGGTTGATTAAAAAGGATAATCTAATTACTTCTGCAATGGTTTTATTCATTGCGGTGATACTTACCCAGGAGAGGTTTTTAATAAGGCCGGAGATGCTGACTATTCTATTCCTTGGATTGTACTTCCTGCTCCTGCATAATTACAAACACAAAGGAACAAAATTTATATGGCTGCTGCCATTGCTCCAGCTCATATGGGTAAACATGCACAGTCTTTTCATACTGGGGTTATTGATGGTATTTGCATGGCTTGCCGGAGAGTTGGCTGCGGGTATACTTAAAACCCGGGATGATAATCTTATCAGGGGCAGTAAGTATAACAGACTGTTATTGATACTGTTCTTAATGTCAGCTGCCTGCTTTATTAACCCGTATGGCATAAAGGGTGTATCCCATCCGTTCCTGCTATTTACGGAAATCGGAGAAGGAGCCAATGTATGGATGAAGACAATAAGTGAACTGCAGCCGTCGTTTTCAATGTCCATGGATTCTCCTGTAAGGATTTATTACATACTGCTCATAGTGATTACTGCAATGTCGTTTATGATGAACTTAAGGAAGGTAAACATAACGTACTTGATACTATATCTTGGGTTTTTGTACATATCAATCAAAGCAAGAAGGAACATATCGCTCTTTGCCTTCATTGCCGCTCCGGTAGCAATACTAAACATCAGTAATCCTTCCGGGGAGGTCAATAAGTTCATTGAAAAGTACAGGGGATTCATAATTAACAAGCAGATAGTATTTGCAGCGCTTGTGATGATAATATCCGTGTTCTGGATTATTGATGTTGCAAGCAGTAATTACTTCATAAAAAAGAACGATGTTAAAAGGTTCGGGCTGGGAGTATCCGGGTCTCTTTACCCGGAGAAGGCTGTTGATTTTATAGTTGAAAATAATATTAAGGGGAACATGTTCAACGCAAACAGCATAGGGGGATACCTTATCTGGAGGCTGACCCCGGAGAGGAAAGTATTCGTTGACGGAAGGTGGGAGGTTTACGGCAGGGAATTCATGGATAATTATAAGGCAGCTCTCACTGATATGGAATCATTTAAGAAACTACTGAACAGGCATGAAGTAAACTACATCCTGCTGAATCACATATCCATGGAGTCAAGGAGGCTGTTCGTTGGCCTGTACAGGGATAAGGGCTGGGAGCTGGTTTATTTTGATGATATTGCAGCAGTGCTGGTGAGGGGCATAAAAGAGAACAGGAGTATAATAAGGGACAATCCTGTTGATTTTAGTAATCTAATAAAAAAGCCGGAAAAAGATAAAAAGCTATTCCAGTACAATAACTTCATGAAGGGGATGTTTTTCTATTCAATAGAGAAGTACAGGAATGCAGCGTATGAGTTCAGCCAGGCGGTTTTAATTAATCCGGAATACTATGAAGCGTATAATAATCTCGGGAATACCTACCAGCTTATGGAAGAGTACGACAGGGCAGTTGATGCGTATAATAAAACAATAAGACTGAAACCGGATTATACTGCGGCAAAGATTAACCTTGCGGGGCTTTACGCTAAAACAGGGGAATACGACAGGGCGGAAACCACGTACAGGGAATTAATGAAGTCTAACCCCGGTAATGCCGGCAACCATTATGAAATGGCGCTATTATACGAGAAGCAGAATAACAGGGATATGTTCATAAAGGAACTTGAAGAAGTTATAAGGATAAACCCCGGGCACTTCAACGCTCATTATAAACTTGCGGTAGCGTGCGCGAATGATGACCCTGAAAGGACTATAAGAGAATTGAAGGAGGCAATAAGGATAAAACCGGAGTTTGCGATGGGGCATTACAACCTCGGCATTGCATACATGAAGAAAAACCAGCCGGAAAAAACAGCGCAGTCCTGGAGGGAGTATATAGGTTTAAGCCCTGAAGGCCCAAATAAAAAAGCAGTGAATGAATGGCTGAGGAAGCATGATAATGAGTAAGGGTTCAGGACCCCGGTGACTCATGTTTTTATATATTTGACTAAACCCGTATTTTTTAGTAATATCTGATAGGATTAAATATTAAGGAGAAATAAAGTGAAATATTCAGCAGTGCGGGGGACAAAAGATATAATACCTGAAGAAATGAAGAAATGGCAGTACATTGAAAGCATTTCACGTGAAGTATTCAGGGTTTATGGCTTTTCTGAGATGAGGACACCCTTGTTTGAGAAAACTGAGCTGTTCGTGCGTACTATAGGACAGGAAACGAATATAGTGAGCAAGGAGATGTATAGTTTCAAGGACAGGAAGGGCAGAGACCTTACGCTGAGGCCGGAAGGCACGGCAGGCATCATACGCGCTGTTATTGAAAACAATCTTATAAATGATGGCCAGAACACTAAAGTATACTACATGGGACCCATGTACAGGTATGAAAGGCCCCAGAAAGGCAGGCAAAGGGAATTTTACCAGATTGGGGCTGAGTTAATAGGTGAAGAAACATCACTATCAGACAATGAAATAATCATGCTTGTATGGGATATTTTGATGTCACTGGGGCTTAAAAACTTAAAGTTATACATTAACAATGTAGGTTGTGGTAGTTGTCGTCTTAAATATCTTGATAACTTAAGAAATTACTTTAAGGATAATATTAGCAAAATGTGTAATGATTGCAATAAGAGGATTAACACGAATGTAATGCGGATACTTGACTGCAAGAATGATGAAGACAGGAATATCATTGAAGGGGCTCCAAAAATAGGAGAATTCCTCTGTGATGACTGTAAAAGAGCGTACAATCAGCTTAAGGAACTGCTTGGAACCAGAGAAATAAAATATAATGAAGACCCTTATATGGTCAGGGGACTTGATTACTATACCAGGAATGTATTTGAGATCAAGTATAAGGGCCTTGGAGCTCAGGATACTATTGCCGCGGGAGGCAGGTATGGCAACCTTGTTAAGGAAATTGGGGGCCCTGACGTGGGGGGTGTGGGATTTTCAATAGGAATGGAGCGAATTCTGCTGGCATGTGAAGATGAAGGTGTAATAAAAGAATGGATGATAAGAGGTATTGATGTATATTTTGCCCTGATGGGCAGGAAAGCAATTAGTAAGGGAAGTTCAGTGCTGATAGATTCCCGCGCAAAGGGAATTTCATGCGAATGTGATTATTTACCGGATAAAAGTTTAAAGTCCCAGCTTAAAAGAGCCGATAAGTTAGGTTGCCGGTATGTAGTAATTATCGGTGATAATGA
>JAUXBS010000287.1 GCA_030619245.1 Clostridia bacterium
GCCCAGAATAGATGCCTACATGAAAAATGAAATGGCAAGGCTGCGTCAAAGTGTTTTACCGGGGTCATCCGGGTTTGAGGAAATTAAAATAAGCGGGGAGGACTGTTATATAGGCTCCGATGCTGAAAATATGAAGTGCGGGCTGGTGCTCCCTGTTTCAGTAAAGGGCTACGGTGGGGATATCAGAATGCTTCTTGGAGTTGACCTGAAGGGAAGAATTGCGGGTTTGCATGTAATAGACCAGAAAGAAACACCCGGGCTTGGCAATAGGATAGCCCTGCCGGATTTTACAGGCCGGTTTACAGGGTTGACCGAAATTGAAGCTGTTTTGAAAAGGGATGCCCCGGCTGGAAGAATTGATGCAATTACGGCAGCAACAATATCTTCGCGCGCCGTAACAGGGGGAGTCAAGCAGGGTTTTAATTTTTATAACGAGTATATGAACTATATAAGCAAAAATGAGATATTAAACGACATACCGGATGGTTTTTACAGGGGCAGTGGCGAGGGTTTTACGGGGCCAATCAGGGTTGAGGTCAAAATAAAGGATGAAAGAATAGAAATCATCAGGATAATCAATCAGCAGGAGTCAAGTCAGTTCTGGGCGAAGGTTAAATCAGAAATACCGGGGAAACTGCTGGAAGAGCAGACAACGGATGTTGATACTGTAAGCGGCGCGACCCTTACGAGCCAGGGGTTGCTTGATGCGGTTCAGGATGCCCTGGAATCAGCAGCAAGGAAGGGAAGATGAAAAAACTTAATATATTAACCAATGGTTTAATCAGGGAAAATCCCGTGCTGGTTTTAATGATAGGCTTATGCCCGTTGCTTGCCGTTTCAAATACGGCAATAAACGCCCTGGGCATGGGAATTGCCGCAGCGTTTGTGCTGACATGTTCAAACGTGGTTATTTCCCTTATTCGCAAGGTGATTCCGGACCAGATACGTATACCGGTTTTCATTGTTGTAATATCAACCTTTGTTACAATTATTGACCTGGTAATGGCGGCATACGTCCCGCCGCTGCATAAGTCTCTTGGAATATTCGTTCCACTGATAGTGGTAAACTGCATTATACTGGGCAGGGGTGAGGCATACGCCTTCAGGAATAAGGTGTTTGATGCCCTGCTTGACGGGCTCGGGATGGGCGCGGGGTTCACGCTGGTGATAGTGTTGATAGGCATAATAAGGGAAGTGTCGGGAAACGGGACAATCTTCGGTATGGCCCGGTTCATATCACAGCCTGCAATGATTATGATACTGCCGCCGGGAGCCTTTATTACCATAGGATTTCTGATGGGCCTGCTTAACTGGTATAAGAACAGAAAGACAGTATCTACGAATCAAAGTAATAAGGATATAGAATTAGATAATGAAGCAGAAAGCGGAGGACAGGGATAAGATGAACGAAACAGGCCTTCTTGGTATCTTTCTTTCGGCAATGATTGTTAATAACATAGTGCTTATAAGATTCATCGGGTTGTGTCCGTTCTTCGGTGTGTCAAATAAGATGGAATCGGCGATAGGCATGGGCATGGCTGTTATCTTTGTGATGACCGTATCCTCCGCGGTAACGTGGATTATTTATAATTATCTGCTGGTTCCCAATGGCCTGGAA
>JAUXBS010000157.1 GCA_030619245.1 Clostridia bacterium
CTTTGATTCTCCCTCATACTTCCAGGAAGCAGGCCATTGCCCTTTCCGAAAGAATAAGAAAGGCAATAGCGACGTTTTCGTTCAAGGTAAAAGGCATGGAAAAAATCAGAATAACACTCAGCCTGGGCATCGCCTGTTTCCCTATAAATGCTAATCTAAGTGAAAAACTGATTGAAAGGGCTGATAAGGCTTTGTACCTTTCCAAGGAAGATGGTAAGAACAGAGTATCCTCTTCCCTGATTGCAAGCAGGAATATTATTAATTTCGGTTTCTGCCCTCCTGCATTTACGAGTGTTTATTATTCCTATATTCTGAAAGGCATCAGGGAAGTCATTGAAGATGTGGGTGATATCAAACTCAATATCAAAGCCCCTGATAAGGAATCTGATTATAACCGGATGTCGAAGATTTTTGATAATATTATCAAAAATAGAGTTGATGCGCTTGCATTTTGTTCCATGGCAGGCGATTATCTTTCACCTAAAATAAGAAAAGCAAAGAAGGCGGGTATACCCGTATTTGCATTCAACATGCCGGAATCTTTAATAACGAAAGATATAACGGCCCACATCGGGTACAACCACAAGGAAGCCGGTGAAAAAATCGGAAGTTATATATGCCGCCTGCTAAGAGGAAAGGGTAAGATTGTCATTATTGAAGGACTGCCTGAAGAAATCACCTCAATTGAGAGGGTCAGTGGAATGTCTGAAACTTTTAAGCTTTTCCCGGAAATAAAAGTGCTCGTGAAAACCGCCTGCGATTGGGATAAGGATAAGGCAAGGAAAACAACTGCAAAACTGCTAAAGAAACATAAGAACATTGATGCCATCTGTGTTGCGGACGATGATATGGCCATTGGAGTCGCCGAAGCAGTGAGCAACGCCGGACTTAAGGGAAAAATCTTTATTTCAGGCATAGATGGGAGCCAGAATGCTTTTGCGGCAATTGAGAAAGGTGATATTACCGCTACTCTGGATACAAATCCGGTCGGCATGGGTAAGGCTTTGATGAGAACAGTGATAAGAAACATGATAAAAGATGAGAAGGTTTCAAGGTTTATAAAGCTGCCAGTATCAATCGTTGACCTGGAGAATGTTGAAAAGTATATTTATAAATGAAATAATGCCGGCGGATAATAAATAGAATCATGCCTTATACTTACCTATAATTTTAAGGCCGGTTCTCCAGATTGGCCCCGCTCCAAGCGTAAGCAGTATATCTCCCGGTTTTAGTTCAGCCAGTACAGCTTCTATCAGTTTACCGTCATCCTTCACCAGCTTCACGTTTCTGAGTTTCTTCTTTGAAAAATGGCTCATCAACCTTTCAGTCGATACGTTTGCTATTGGCCTCTCCCCCGCGGCATATACAGGGGTAAGCCATAGTTTGTCCGCCCTGTCAAGCGCTCCCGCAAAGTTATATTCCTGCACCTGCGTCCTGGTGTAACGGTGAGGCTGGAATATAACCAGGAGCCTTCTTTTTGGCCAGCTTCCCTTTACGGCCTTAAGCGTTTCCTCTATCTCGGTGGGATGATGGCCATAATCATCTATGAATATAGTGTTATTCCTTTTACCTACTATCTGCATACGCCTTTCAACGCCCCGGAAACTCTTCAATGCTTTCTTTATATCAGCGAATTTAATCCCGAGTTCATAACCCACCGCAACGGCAGCAAGGGCGTTGTTCACATTGTGCATGCCTATGATTCCTATTTTCACGTTACCCAGCTCCTTGCCCTTGAAACAAACCGTAAACTCGCTGTTTTCATTTCCCGTTTTTATCTTTTTTGCGGTAAAGTCATTATTGCCTTTTATGCCATAGGTGTAGTACTTCCTGTGTATCTCCGGGATTATTGATTTAACATTCACATCATCTCCGCATATAATTGCGCACCCGTAAAAAGGCACCTTATTTATAAACCGAACGAATGCATCCTTGATGTTCTCTATGTTTTTATAATAGTCCAGGTGATCCGCATCAATGTTTGTGACAACCGCTATTGCAGGAGTAAGCATAAGGAAGGAACCATCGCTCTCGTCTGCTTCAGCTACTAAATACTCTCCCCTGCCTGACCTGGCATGCGAAGATATATTGATAAGTTTGCCTCCTATTATGACAGTGGGGTCATTCCCCCCCTTATCAAGGACCATGGAAATAATCGAAGTAGTAGTGGTCTTGCCGTGAGTGCCTGCAACCGCTATTGCGTACTTCAGCCTCATTAATTCAGCCAACATCTCAGCCCTGGGAATTACAGGTACCTTCTTTTTTACTGCTTCTCTTACCTCGGGATTTTTCGGAAAGATTGCTGTTGAAGTGACCACCACGTCCGCGCCTGTGATGTTTCCCCTTTTGTGTGAATAGTAAACTTTTGCTCCCAGCCTGCATAGTTTTTTGGTGAGCTCTGATTCGGTAATGTCAGAACCGGATACCCTGTAACCAAGGTCCAACAACACCTGGGCTATGCCGCTCATGCCGGCGCCGCCTATTCCTATAAAATGAATATGATTAATTTTTTTAAACACTTATATCAGCACCTGCCTGCGCTTCATAACCTATCTAATGTCGCTAATCTCCATTGACTTCAGAAACTCCTTGTTGTTCTTGGTTGACTTCATCTTGTCAAGCAGCAGTTCTATTGCCGCGACACCGTTAAGTCCGCTTAAAAGTTTCCTGAGTATCCATACCTTGTTCAGTTCTTCGGGAATCAATAACAAATCCTCTCTCCTGGTACCTGAGCGGTTAATGTCTATTGCTGGGAATATCCTCTTATCCGATATATTCCTGTCAAGGTTCACTTCCATGTTCCCCGTGCCCTTGAACTCTTCAAAAATAACATCATCCATCCTGCTTCCCGTATCAACCAGCGCAGTTGCAATGATGGTAAGGCTGCCTCCTTCCTCAATATTCCTTGCAGCCCCAAAAAACCTCTTTGGTTTCTGCAGGGCATTCGAATCAAGCCCCCCGGATAATACCCTGCCGGACGACGGGGTTTTCGCGTTATATGCTCTTGCGAGCCTTGTAATACTGTCAAGCAGTATCACCACATCGTTCTTGTGCTCAACCAGTCTTTTTCCCTTTTCTATTACCATCTCGGCAACCTGTATATGCCTCTCTGAATGTTCGTCAAACGTGGAAGCAATAACCTCAGCATCAACCGAACGCATCATGTCCGTTACTTCCTCCGGGCGTTCGTCTATAAGTAGTATTATGAGCTTGACTTCCTTGTGGTTCTCAGTTATTGCATTTGCCAGTTTCTTAAGCAGTACCGTCTTACCCGTACGGGGCGCTGACACAATCAACCCCCTCTGCCCCTTTCCTATGGGTGTCATCAGGTTTATTATCCTCATGCAGGGGTCTGAGCTTTTGCCCTCGAGATCAATATGTTCATCGGGAAACAGGGGTGTAAGGTTATCAAACAGTATCCTTTCCCTTATATTATCCAGACTATCATTATTTACCTTTTCAACTTGAAGGAGCGCAAAGAACCTCTCTCCTTCCTTTGGAGGCCTGACCTGGCCCGCCACCGTATCGCCCTTCCTTAAACTGAACTTCTTTATCTGCGAGGGTGAGATATATATATCGTCAGGCCCAGGCAGATAATTGTAGTTTGGTGAACGCAGGAACCCAAAACCGTCAGGCAGTATTTCAAGAACACCTTCATTGTACAGTTTGCCATCGGTTTTAGACTGCGCGCCTGTTATGGCAAAAATAAGCTCCTGCTTACGCAGTCCCGAAGCGTTTTCGATTTTCATTTCCTTTGCAACCTTCATTAACTCAGCAACTTTAAGTTTTGCCAAAGCGCTGATGTTCATACTCTCAGCTACCATAATTTCCTCCATTTTAAAATGATTTGATTCATATAAAGCGTGTTATAAAAGTATTAAAAATAGTTTATTTATAATACTGAAACTATATAGAATACGTTTTTTCCTATAACAATTGGGATTTAGAATATCGGTTAGTATTCTAGAATTGACTTTCATTAGAAGTATAACATATCATAAAGAACATGTCAAGAACTTTTTAATTTATTTCTGAAATTTTGCCATAAGAACTAATCCCAACACGACGAAGCCAAATAATACCTCCGACGGCATTGATTCAGTGGCAATCCCGGATATTTATATAAAATCAGGGGGTAAGCAGTA
>JAUXBS010000115.1 GCA_030619245.1 Clostridia bacterium
CTATACCTGGTGGGATTACAAGACAAGGGCAAGAGAAAGGAATATCGGCTGGCGTCTTGATTACTTCTTTATAAGCGAAAGCCTCCTGCCAAACCTTAAAAAAGCCTTCATCCTGGACCAGGTCCCGGGCTCCGACTATTGCCCGGTGGGAATTGAGCTTGCCAATCTTTAATCAAACGCTCTTCCTGAAACTTATCGTGTAGCTAAAAAAGTCCCCGCAACTTTCTTGTTCAACCTGACGACAGCGTCTTTGCCTTTTTCTCGTCTTCTTCCGCGAGTTCCTGCCTGCCAAGTTTTCTGTACGCGATGGAGCGGTATTTGTACGCCTGTATGTACCCGGGGTCCAGTTCCAGCGCCCGGGTAAAATCTGCCGCCGCCCTGCCGTAATCCCCTTTTCCGCCGTAAATGAATCCCCTGTTGAAGTACGCCCCCTTATCTCCCGGGGACAGTTCTATAACCCTGTTGAAATCAGCCATTGCCTTATCATAAAGCCGCAGGTTTTTGTAAGTCAGCCCGCGGTTGTAATATATCCTGGCATTGCCCGGTTTTAATCTTACTGCCTCCGATAAATCAGCAACCGCCCTGTCATAAAGTTTCTTCCTCCCGAAGGCAATCCCCCTGTTATTGTGCGCTTCAAAATACTTCGCGTTCAACTCTATTGCAGAGGTATAATCAGCTATCGCCCTGTCAATCATACCCTTCTTTTTATAAGCGTTGCCGCGGTTATTGTATGCCTCGTAATTGGCGGGTTCAAGTTCTATCGCCCTGTTGTAACCGGCTATTGCCCTGTCGTAAAGCCCCCGGCGGAAGCAGGCCTTGCCGCTTTCATTCAGCGCCCTCCGGGAATCCGGGTTCCCCTCCAGCACCTTTGCCCACAGGGTAAAATCATCCCTCCATTCACTGTTCCGCAGCGCTGTAAGTATACCGAAAAGGATTACAACGGTTATGATAATAATCCTCCTGTGTAATCTCTTTTTAATACAAACCCAAAGGCAGCAAGCCACAAGAAGAGCGTAACCAAAGAGCATCGGGTATGTGCGGTACTCAACCGCAGTCTCTCCTGATGTAAGGAAGAAATAAGGAACGTGGAACAGGTATATCCACATTATGGAAAAGGAAATTAATTTATTCCTGTTTCTTATTACAACGGCATAAATAACCGCGGCCATATTCACTGCTATACTTAAAAGCAGCCCCGCATCGAACCTGAAGTCCATCAATGTCATTGCCCTGTGTTCTATGCTCAGCCCGACAGGCATAATCATCAACCTTATATACTTCAACAGGAATACCCTGTTCTGGATAAGAAAATATTTTAGAAAATGCGGGCTTTTAAACCTGGCAAACGCGCCCGTGAACCCAAAAAGGAAAATCAGTATCAGCAGTATGATTCCCGATACTATCATTATATTCCTTTTATTTAATAATGTTTTTAAATCAAGGAAGTAAACACTGTAAATGAATATCCCTGCGGCAGCGTAGAAGATACCAACCTCCTTGGAAAAAGTTCCTGTAATAAAAAATATTACCACAGGAATTAAATAAGGAAATTTCCTCTTCTTTATATACAGTATAAAAAACATTAACGCCAGCAGTCCGGAAAGGGCGGCCAGCTGCGTGAACCGCGCTGTTATGTAATTCACCGGCTCAGTGGCAAGGGGATGAACCAGAAAAAGAATTGAAGTATAAAGCGGCAGGCCCGTTTCCTCCTTCTCAATCAGGAAGAATACCGTAAAGTACACGGCAATCACCATGCACAGGTGTATCAACAGGTTCGTCAGGTGGTAATAAACCGCGCCCGGGCTTTCAGGCAGGGCATTGGCGTAAAACGTCAGCCAGCTGAAAAAACGCAGGTTGGACAGACTGAATGAAGTATTAACTTCATTCAGGACGTGGAAGTCATCATAGTGGAACCCGCCCTTTAAACTATTCGAGTAAACAATAAAGCAAAGCGCGGTGAGCAACAGGATATGAGGCCATTTTATCCTATCCATGCCTGGATTATATCAACATTGACTATAATGGTCAACCTGTTTTTGCGCGGCCGTAAATATTATGTTGAAAACCTGTATAAAAACTTATAGAATAGCACAGCCATAAGAGATAATACTTTAAATTATATCTAAAGGAGCAAACGATGCATGAAATAAGAATATACTATGAAGATACCGACGCTGAAGGCGTTGTGTACTATGCAAACTACCTGCGTTACTTTGAACGCGCCCGCACGGAATACCTTGAAGAACGGGGCCTTGATATAAAGGGCCTGCTTGATAATGGAATCCTCTTTATCGTAGCGCGCGTGGAAATCGATTATAAATCCCCCGCTAAGCTTTATGACACCATACAGGTGGAAACCACCATAAGCGAAGTTAGCAAGGCAAGTTTCTGGCTTGACTATATAATAAAAAGAAAACAAGACGGGAAAATCATCGTTACGGGCAGGACCCGGATGGCCTGCATAAACAGGGACCATAAATTGATAAGGCTCCCCCGGGATATAGCCGGCAAACTCACCTGATTGGAGAAGGGAACGGTTGTTTTTTAATCAAATTTAAACAGGCGTAACCTGCCGGTTTTGAGGACAGGTTTTGTTTTTTCTTTTATAAACTGATATAAATTTATATTGTTCTTCAGTTTCCTGATGTTGCTGGTAAAAAAGTAGGTTGCGCCCCTTTCCCTGCAAGAAGTAATCCATTCCATGCCTATGTGTCCAACATCCCTTGTAAATCCCTTCCTCCCGGTCTGGTATAAGCATGCGGGATTATTAACATCCGTTATGATTAAATCCTCATCCCCCGTTATCTCTCTCACATCCTCACAAAAACGCAGCAGCGTACCGGAGTACTCATAATACGGCTTCCTGTGATGGATACCTACGGGAACCATTAATATCAGCAAGAGATATATCAAAATATTCTTCCATTGAAATTCCCTTACATAATCCCACGCCTTTAATAAACTGAAATCCTTCAGGAAACCGCCAATTACAAGAAAAACCGGCAGTGAAACAGGTAGAAGGTAATGTATGTGGACCCAGTGCGCCTGCGCAAAAATGAGCATGTAAATCAGGTATGATATCAGCCAGTAATATACTATCTTCCGGTAACCCCTGAATCTCTTAAAGAATCCGGCAACAAAGAAAATAAACCCCGAATAAAGCAGGTACTCCCTTCCAAACCGCGCAAAGATTATTCTGGAGTAAAACCTTGGATTTGTCCTGAACCCGGATATTCCTTCAGGCACGGGCCCGCCAATCTTATCCATTATATCAAAGAAGGTATTCCCCGTTAACGCCAGGAGCCTGTAACTATGCCAGTACCACAACAGCGATGGAAACAATGTAACAGCCGCAAACACCCACACATCAATCCTCCCAAATGATTTCCAGCCATGCTTTTTCAAAAGAATTAACATAAGCAGTAACCCGATAAACAGCGTGTTTATCTTAACAAGCAGCATCAGGGCAATAAACAACATGGAGGCAATATAGTGTTTTTTACTGTCATTTATTATCCACCGCATGAAACAATACACACCGGCTATCATAAAAAACATCATGGCGGAATCCGGCTGAATCGTCCTGGTGAAGTACACACCCAGGGGAAGCGCGGCATAGAAGAAGGAAGCCCATAACCCCGCGCTCCTTCCGAAAAGCAGCGCCCCGAGTTTATACAGGAAAAAAACACTTGCCAGGGCAAAGGCAACTGATACCAGTCTGCCTGCAGCAAGGCTTTCACTTCCAATCACTCCATATATTATTGAAACAATAAATGGTACCAGGGGAAACTCTGCCTGAACGTAACCCGGGTAACCATTGTAATCAATTTCCGGATACAGGAAATTATACCCGTGCATGAAATAGTTCCTTGCAATCGTAGCCGTATCAGCCTCACGCCAGTTGCCGCCGTTTTCAAGCACGGGGTTGCCAATACCCTGGAGACGAAAGGCAAGGCCCGCAAACAGTATCAATATAAGAATGTAACTCCTACTGCTTAGTTTAATACCCTGAATCATTTTATCTTTCCCGGTTGCTTATCAATATTTTTAAAAATCCTTCCTTCTTCTCTAAATATAATTATTACAATATAATTGAAAAACATCAAGAAAATAATTTTTCCTTAGTTTTTTCCTTAACAAAACAATTGAAATCTGATAGAATGCGAACAAGACAATAAAAAACACCGGAAATAAAATGGCTATAAAAAGGAGTCAATATAAAATGCTTATTCCAACTGTAATAATGGGTGTTATTGCGCTTATCCTCCTGTGGGTGGGCTATTCAAGAGGCCAGGGACAGCACATGGAGGCAATGAAAGATTCACTCGTCATGACTGTTAAAATCCTGCCTATCATGATATTTGCCTTCATCATAGCCGGGATGGTACAATCCCTCATACCACAGGAAACAATTTCAAGCTGGATAGGTTCGGAATCGGGCATGCGGGGAATACTCATGGGCACCGTGACCGGCGCCTTAGTGCCGGGAGGGCCCTATGTCTGCCTGCCCCTTGTAGCAGGGATGCTCCGCACGGGAGCGGGCGTAGGGACCATGGTCGCATTCATGGCAGGCCGGGCATTATGGGCCGTCAGCAGCCTGCCCCTTGAGGTAGGAATCCTTGGCTGGAAATTCACGCTTATCCGGTTTGTAAGCACCCTTATCTTTCCGCCTCTTGCCGGAATAATAGCACAGACATTATTTAGTGGCATTAAATAATACCGGGATTCTTTCGTTTTTATTTGCTGGTAATTGGAGCCCGGATATGTTATGATGTTGCAGTACCATAAGCTAGTGTAATGTTACTAACAATAGAAACAATCTTCAGTTTTTTGACCGGAAAATATTTTTGCTTTTTCCTTTACATTATTTAAAGACTTATATATAATACCATTTCAAAATTCAATACAGATTTTACCAGGAAAAATATATCATGATAAAATTGCCGGAATTAGTCATCGGGGACCTGAAAATAAACCCCCCGTTCATTCAGGGAGGGATGAGTGTAAGGATTTCCGGGCCTAAACTCGCCTCCGCAGTTGCCAATGAAGGCGCCGTGGGCATTA
>JAUXBS010000217.1 GCA_030619245.1 Clostridia bacterium
AAGGAATACTACAGCAGTCTCCAGAAGGAAATACGCCCGGCGCATGAGATTGTCAAGAGGGTTTGGAAGGTCCCTGAACTGAACGATTATATCAAAGAAAACCACCCTAAAATATACAAGGATTTTAAGAATGCGCTGGATGCGTTAGGTTATTGATATATAGTTTTAAGAATCATCTCAATTGCAGGTGTTGTTATCTTTCAAACACGAAAATGGGAAGCGACATCTTGAGCACATTCGTTTCACTCAGTGTAAACTCCGCGAAAGAGAAGTGCCCGTGGTGAGATATCAGAGAAAAGGGAACGTTTTAATTATTTTTTCTAACGCTTATTCTTCCAGTTATCTTATTTGTCCGCAGTAGAATCATCAAATTTCTTTCCGCTGTCAGCCAGTTTTTCCTTTAACTCCTTCAGGATATCAAGGTTATTGGCAAGAAGGCATGAACCATTCTCTATTTTCCTGAACTGATCCTTGTTATCCCTTATACTCTTGAGGTAAGGGGTTTTAAGGATACTGACTAAACCTGTATCTCTTATATTGCCCGCTGATATGCCTGCAAACGGACAGGGTTCAACGTCCCCGTTTGAGTTAATATGGACGAATCCCCTGCCTGATGACATGCATCCCCCGAACTCCTCCTCGTCTCCCGGGAAGTTAAGCAGGCTGAACCCGTACTTCTCAGCCAGCGCGTCTATTTCATCGCTCAGTTTATTGTATTCATCCATACTCAGGGCATTGCCGCTGTCCTCTTTGCCGGTAAGGGGCTGGTAAGCCACCAGTATACCGAAATTGAATTTCTTTCTTATGTTCTCAAAGAAATCCTTGCTTGCTATATGCCCCTTGTTATTCTTATCTATCGTTACCGAAAACCCGGTAAGGATCCCGCTGTTATTGAGTTCCTCAACCTTACCCATGACCTTCTCATAAACTCCCCTACCGCGCCTTGTATCCGTGTTGCTCATGTCCCCTTCAAAACTTATTACGGGGATGAGGTTGTAATTCTTTTTGAATATTTTAATAGTTTTCCCGTCAATAAGCGTTCCGTTGGTAAATACCAGGAAGACGATATTCCTGAACTCTGCAATCAGTTCCAGTATGCCGTCGTACATCAGGGGCTCTCCTCCCGCAATGAAGAAGTAGGATATCCCCATGCCCTTTGCCTGCTTTCAGCAGTTTTCTTATTTCATCAGGTTTAAGGACGTTATCCTTTTCAAATCCCCCGGCATAACAGCCTTTACAGCACAGGTTGCACTTGCCGGTAATGCTGTAGATAATTACAGGAGGGATTTCAGTGTCGTGCATTTTCATGCTGTCATTTCTTAGTCGTTCGGATCTGGCCAGCAAACAATACTGTTTAATAAAGAAAAACAGCCTGCGGGGATTGAACCCCGCCCATCTCAGGCCTGATTTAAGGAATATATTACCGTTATATTTCGTCATATGAAGTTTAAACCTCTGCAGGTAATTATAACTAAAATATAATGAATATTAAAGGATTATTGTTAATAAGATTGTGTTGGGGTCTACTTTCAAATACTCAGGTTTTTGGGGAAGAGGGGCATCTGATTAAATTACTTTATCGCTTCATTATATGAAGCAATTAGGGTATTTAATCGCTTCAATAACCGTCCCGGTTTTTTTCTGCACTTAAATCTGTTGTTGGGAGGAAAAGATTAAGAAATTTCTTTTAGAAAAGCGCTTGCAGGCATGATTTTTATGCGTTTGAATATTTTTAGTTTTAAAATATGCTTATCCCCGGATATAATATAATCAGCCTTGAATTCTTCAGCGCATTCCAGAATTCTATTATCCGGTTCATCATGAATTACTTTGATTTTATGAAGGGGGCTTACAGTCACAGAATTACTGAGGATTAATTCTGTGATTTCACTGATTCTATCTTTTGGCCAGACAAATTTCTTTCTTAGAACTTTTTCAAATTCTTCAATTATTTGTTTTGATATTCCCAGGCGATAGTCCCGCAATATTATACCATGGAATATTTCTTCCGGCGGACCACCTGGGAATATGAATGCAGATATAAGAATATTGGTGTCACAGACAATCCTAATCATCTTATTTCATGAATTATTCGGTTAACATCATCTTCTGTCATGATTTTCTTAGCCCTTGCCATAAGGGAAAGTTCTTTTTGAGTCTTTTTGTATTGCTGCCAGTCCAGGTACTCCCTGATTGCTTCAGCAACAATACCACTGCAGGATTTCATTTTTACTTTCTGCAGATTATTCAATCTTGCGGCTAAGTTGTTTGGAATTGTTATACTTATTGATTGCACATTTCTCATGATATTTACCTTTCTTTATCCTGCAGGAATCCCGCTTTGACATCCCATGAGGTAACCTGTATGAAAATATATGATTTAATAGTATTATATTACAATATAATATTAATAATGTCAAGGAAATATTAAGTTTTTTTTGGAAAGAGGATTTACCGATCTTTTTTACTTTATTTATTCCCTGGCAGATCTGCTTCCATGAGGGGGGGGGCGTTGCCTCCCTGAAAGAATTTTCCCATAGGCGCTTCACCATTGAAGTTTGAAGACAAGGAACAGGAGACTATCGACTTGATGTATTCTGAGTTTGTCTAATAGGAACGGAATAGAAAACTGATTTTATGGATTTAACGGTTGAGAAAGGCAGGTGCGAATCATTACGAATGATGAGTGGCAAACAACGGTAATTAAAGTTTTCGGTAGGATTCTTGAGTCAATCTATTTCTTAGTTGAAATTCCCAAAGCGGCCCCGTGTTTCATCATGCCACTTCCTGCTTC
>JAUXBS010000245.1 GCA_030619245.1 Clostridia bacterium
ATAATTTATCTCAGGGTCGGGATTTGCCATTGCAAACACTACAGGGTTATCCGCCATTGCCTTTACCATATCTTCAGTAAGCACCCCCCCTACAGAATTCCCGTAAAATACATCCGCCCCCTCCACCGCATCAGCCAGGGTCCTGGCAGGGGTATCAAGGGCAAAATTCTCCTTCTCGCTGTTCATCCCTTCTTTCCTGCCCCTGTATATTACACCCTTGCTGTCACACATGATTATATTCTCTTTCTTAATCCCGAGAACTATGGCAAACTTCGCGCAGGCTATGCCTGCGGCGCCCGCGCCGTTTATCACCACTCTTACTTCAGAGGGTTTTTTGCCGGCAATCTCCAACGCATTTATGAGCCCTGCGCCGGATATAATCGCAGTACCATGCTGGTCGTCATGAAACACGGGGATTTTCAACGTTTTCTTCAACTCATTTTCTATGTAAAAACATTCCGGCGCCTTGATGTCCTCCAGGTTGATACCGCCGAAAGTTGGCTCCATCAACTGGCATGCCTTTATTATCTCGTCAGGGTCTTTTGTATCAAGCTCAATATCAAATACGTCTATATCCGCAAACCTCTTGAACAACACTCCCTTGCCTTCCATGACCGGCTTTGACGCAAGCGCGCCAAGACTGCCCAGTCCGAGTATAGCTGTCCCGTTTGAAATAACAGCTACCAGGTTACCCCTGGCAGTGTACTTGTCAGCATTCAACGGGTCCCTGTCTATTTCCAGCACGGGCTGAGCTACTCCCGGAGTGTAGGCAAGCGACAGGTCTTCCTGCGTCCTGCAGGGCTTGGTTGGAACAACTTCAACCTTCCCCTTCCTGCCTTCCGAATGATACTTTAAAGATTTTTCTTTCATGATTTGCCGTGTTTTTATAATATGGACATATACTTGTTCCAGGCAGCTTCAAGCCCGCCATTATTTACCCAGTCAAGAATGTATTCCGTGAACTCCCCGCCTGTTGCCCCGTTGTCCCTTCCTGTAATCACTACCTTCTTCTCCTGCTGGGCGCATATATCAAGAGCCATGTTGAGTTTTTTCCCATAGCTGGGAAATCCTATATGACTGAGCAGCATTGCCGCCGCCCTTATCATCGAGGAGGGATCAGCGTACTTAGCGCGCCCTTCCCTGACCATTCTTGGAGCGCTGCCGTGTATTGCCTCAAACATCGCCCAGCGCCTGCCCACGTTGGCGCTGCCCGCAGTCCCCACGCCGCCCTGCAGCTGGGCTGCTTCATCAGTAAGTATATCGCCGTAAAGGTTAGGAAGGACTATTACCCTGAAATCCTTTCTTCTTGCGGGGTCCAGGAGCTTGGCAGCCATAATATCAATGTACCATTCATCCTGCTTTATACCGTACTGCCTGTACTCCCCTGCTATCCTTTTTGCTACTTTTGAGAACCTGCCGTCAGTCGTCTTGACCACATTTGCCTTGGTTACGGCAGTAACCCGCTTTATCCCATTCTTCCTGGCATACTCAAATGCCATTCTTATTATTCTTTCGCTCCCCTGTTCCGTTATAACCTTGAAATCAACGCTCAGGTCATCCGTTATATTAAATCCCCGGGAGCCAAGTATATATTCCCCTTCAGTATTCTCCCTGAAGAAGCACCAGTCTATCCCTTCGGAAGGTATCCTCACCGGCCTGACGTTAGCAAATAAATCAAGTTCCTTCCTCATGGCAACGTTGGCGCTTTCTATATTAGGCCACTCATCTCCTTCCTGCGGAGTTGTAGTGGGCCCCTTCAATATCACATGGCAGGCCTTCAGCTCTTCAAGAACATCCTCGGGAATCGCCTTTTCTACCTTTGCCCTGTTCTCTATGGTCAACCCTTCAATATCCCGGAACTCTATCTTCCCTGATTCCAGCTTTTCCTTCAACAGGGTTTTAAGCACGGTCTCCGCCTGCTTTGATATTTCCACGCCAATTCCATCGCCGTAGCAAACGCCTATGATAACCGGTTTTAACGCATTGTAATCAATCCACTTATCCTCATCTTTCATCATCTTCACGCGTTCAAGCTGCTGGAGCATGATTTTCTCAAACCTGCTTTTTGCTTCATTTATCTCATTGTTCATTTTAATTTTCCTATTAATAGATAATATTCAGTAATATTATAAAAAATTATAGTTAATGTCAAAAGAAAAATAGATTAGCCCATGATTTATAAATATCTACTACATCATAATCATTATGAATAAACAAAACCTTTGACAATAAATGGTATTTGTAATATAAATTAAAAATAATTATATATCATTATATAATTACGTTTTACATTTAGCGCTATTTCTTTATATACCTCAACATCTATCATTTTTCACAACCGAATTTAGTTTTCGATTTTTTAATTGACAACATCTTATTTTCATGATATACTTTTATTAGTAAACAAACTA
>JAUXBS010000035.1 GCA_030619245.1 Clostridia bacterium
CCTTTGAGATGGCGTTATCTTATTATAATTTTATTCCTGAAAATATCTATAAGGTTACTTCTGCGAGCACGAAAAAAACATATGGATTTAAAACATCCGTAGCAGAGTTCAATTACAGGACAATTAAGCCGGAACTTTTCTTTGGGTATGAATTAATAGGCCATGACGGGAAGCAATTCAAGATAGCAAGCGCTGAGAAGGCGGTCCTGGATTATTTCTATAATAACCCGGGATTAAAGACAGAAGCCGATTTTGAAAGCTTAAGGTTCAACAGGGAAGTTTTTCTGGATAAGATTAAGATAGGAAAATTAAGGGAATTCCTGGGTAAGTTTTCTCAGAAGGCGCTTACAAGGAGAGTAAATTCTTTTATGGAGTATATAAAAAATGCTTGATATAAAACAGATAGAATCGTTTTATCCTGAATCCTTAAGGGCGTACAGGAAAAGCTTGTTACGTGAGTATTTGCAGTATAAAATCCTTGAGATTATCTTCAATTCGGAGTTTGCCGGCAAACTGTCATTTATGGGAGGCACTGCAATACATATTCTGCACGGTAATAGCAGGTTTTCTGAAGACCTGGATTTTGATAATATCAGTCTGGCCAGAAAAGAGTTCTTGTCATTATCTGCCTTAATTAATGATAAGTTAAAACTTGAAGGCCATAAAATAGAGGTACGAAATATTTTCACAAAAAAGTACGGTTGTTATATAAAATTTAATGAAATACTTTTCAGGAACAGTATTTCAGGGCATAAAGACGAAAAACTGGTTATCAGGATTGATGCGGAGCCTCAGATATTCAAGTATCAGCCGGAGAAGGTTATATTAAATAAATTTGATGTATTCCTAATGATAAATACCGTACCCGTGGATATATTGTTATCGCAGAAGTTATATGCTATTCTAAATCGCAGGCGTTCCATGGGCAGGGATTTCTTTGATATGATGTTTTTAGCCGGCAGGATTAAGCCAAACAAAGATTATTTAAAATCAAAGATTAAAATCAAAGGTATAGTTGATTTAAAAAATAAACTTCTTAATAAATGCAGGAAATTGGATTTCAAGGCATTAAAGAAGGATGTTGAACCGTTTTTATATAATTCACAGGATGCTAAGAAGGTGTTGTTGTTTAAAAAGTTCATGGAGGATTATAAATTTTAGATTAACAATTATTAAGAACATGACAAAAAAGGCGCGACTGCTAAAGACATACGGGGCAATAAAGCCTGTTATAAGAAAGAGGCTGAAAGAACTTGCTTCAAACCGGGACAGGCCGGACAGGCATGTGTTTGCAGAACTCGCATTCTGTATATGCACTCCACTGTCAAAGGCGGTCCACTGCAATGAGGCAGTAAATGAGCTTGAAAGGACAGGGGTATTATTCAAGGGGAGCGCCGGAGATATCAGGGCGTACCTGGGAAGGGTCAGGTTCAACAGGAACAAATCACGATATATCGTTAATGCCAGGGAATACCTGACGGATAACGGCAGGATAAGGATTAAAGATAAACTTGATGTAAGTAATGTATTTGAAACAAGGAAGTGGCTTGACAGGAATATCCCCGGAATAGGTTTCAAGGAGGCGAGTCACTTTCTCCGGAACCTGGGGTTTGGGAAGGACCTGGCAATACTTGACGTCCACGTGCTGAAGAACCTGAAGGAGTTTAAGGTTATAAGAAATATTCCTGACCCGGTTTCAAAGAAGCGGTACTTATTGATTGAAGATAAAATGAGAGAGTTTGCGAAGAGGATAAATATACCACTGATAGAACTTGACTTCTTATTATGGTATAATGAAACGGGGGTAATTGTAAAATGACAAAAGAATTTCTTTCAACTTTAATCCATTATCTTATTGAAGTTGCGCCGGCGCTGGCAATAGGGCTGGTTCTAAGCGGTATAGTCCATGAGTACCTTCCCCAGAAATGGGTGAATAAGTATCTTGGCAAAAAGGGTATTATGCCTATACTGCTTGCCACTGTTGCGGGAATAATCCTGCCCCTGTGCTGTTTTGGTTCACTGCCTGTTGCAATCGGATTCAAGAAGAAGGGCGTGGCGCTGGGGCCTGTGCTTGCCTTTTTGGTGGCAACTCCGGCAACTTCAATCACTGCTGTCGCGGTTACTTATAAGCTCCTTGGAATAGGTTTTACTGTTTACCTGTGCTTGTCGGTAATAATCATGGGGCTGGTGATAGGTATCATAGGAAACCTGCTGCCTTATGAGCCGGGGGTTGAGGTTGAAGGGGATAAGTGCCCCCACTGTGAAGAGGGTGACCACGAGGAACACAGGCATCATGAGAAGGGGTTTGTCAACAAGGTAATTTCGGTGGTTTATTATGCCTATGACATGTTAAGGGAGATGTGGCTTGAGCTGATAATAGGCCTTGTTATTGCCGCTGTTGTTGCGGGTATTGTCCCCGTAGGCGACTTCATCGGGGTTTACCTGTCAGGAGGATTCGGTTATGTGTTTGCTCTTGTGTTCGGCCTTATCATGTATATTTGCTCAACGGCAAGCGTTCCCATGGTTCATGCATTTATTACGCAGGGGATGAGCGCGGGCGCCGGGCTGATACTCCTCATAGCGGGCCCGGTAACGAGTTATGGCGCTCTTCTGATTGTCAGGAAGGAATTCGGGAACAGGGTGCTTGTGATTTACCTGGCTGTTGTATGTATTTCAGCATTATTGATGGGATATTTATTTTCACTGGCGTGATGCCTCTGACAGATATTTGCATATGAAGGGCAGGAGCACTATATAGGAAGGTTATATGGAAGAAAAAGGAAAGGTTCTGGAAATTAACGGGAATACCGTTAAGGTTGAGGTTGAATCAGCCGCCTGCGGGGAGTGCGACCACTACCGGATATGCAACCCAACGGGTGAGAAGAAGACTATTGAGTTAAGAAACGATGCGGGAGTAAAGGCCGGGGACAGGGTTACGGTAGCCATTGACAATGCAGTATTTTCACGGGTTGCTGTCCTGGTTTACGGCGTACCCGTGCTTGGGCTGGTCGCGGGTTATTTAATCGGTGAAAGAGTATTCGGTTCAGAACCCGCGGGCATTGCCGCCGGTACTGTTACGTTTATTATGGTTTATGTTGTATTGGCAGTTCTTGACAGGACGGTGTTCAGCAGGAAGGACAGGTTGAATTCAAGGATAGTTGAAGTCATCGGAGATCCAACTCCGGATAATGCTCCAGAGAGTTAATCATGTATAAAGTAAGGATTAATGCTGATTTTAATGTAGCCCGGGTGCTTGAAATATACAGTGCCGAGAAGTGGTGGAAGAGTTCCAAAAACGCTAAAGAGGTTTTAAGTAAGGCGTTCAAGGGGTCTTATGCCTATGCCTGCCTTTATTACGACAATAGGCTGGTTGGCGCCGGCAGGGTCAGTTCGGATGGAATAAGCGATGCTTATATCCATGAAGTTGCTGTCAGCAAGGCGCACAGGGGCAGGGGAGGCGGAAAGAAAATAGTCAAGGCCCTGGTAAGGCACATGAAATCAAAGGGGGTTGACTGGATAGTACTGATAGCGCAGCCGGGCACAACCGGATTCTGGGAGGATATGGGGTTTTCCAGTATGAAAGGGCATGCGCCAATGAGATACAAACAGAAAGCCCGGGATAACAGGAGTAAAAGAAAGATATAAAGTGGAATATAAGAAGATTGAAGTCAGGGATAAAAGTATAATTCAGGAATTCTACGATAAAACAACACAGTGGTTTTCCGAGTACACCTTTTCAACTCATGTTGCGTGGAATACAGGCGGTTATGAATACAGGTACAGGGTTGAGGATGATACTTTATATGTTATTGTTGAGAAACTCTCAGCAGGAAGGCCGATAATGTTGAAGCCCATTTGCCTGAAGAGTGAGCTTGCTCCCGAAGACCTGTCCGTGATTGCCGGGAGAGAGGGCATAGATTTATTCCTGTGTATTGATCAGCATTACCTGGAAACTTTCAACAGGGATGAATGGGAAGAGTTCTTTGAGATTGGAGAGGACAGGAGGTGGGGTAATTATTATTATTTGTCCCGGGAGCTTGCTGAATTTAAGGGTAGTAAGTTTTCGAAGAAGAGGAACCTCGTAAAACAATTCATAAGGGAATATTCCGGGGATAGAGTCGAGGTAAAGCGTTGTTCGGGAGTTTTAATAAGGGAATGTATCAAGTTGCATGAGAAATGGTATGAAGAGAAGGGTGACTACGATAATAAAATGATTAATAGGGAAATCAGCGCGCTCAGGACTTCTCTTAACGAGTTTAAATCCCTTGGGCTTGAGGGGATAGGTTTGTTTATGAAAGATGAATTAAAGGCATTCGCGATATATGAGAGGCTGAACGCTGAGGCAATGGTGGTTCATTTTGAGAAGGTGGTAAGAGGATACAAGGGATTGCCTCAGTACTTCCTGAGCCGGACTGCCGAAATCGTAAGGGATGAGTACAAGTATATAAACAGGGAAGGGGATATGGACGACAGTGGATTAAGACAGGCAAAACAGTCAAACAGGCCTGTGTTCATAGAAAGGTCTTACAGGTTACGCCTCAGGTGAAAGGGATTGAATATGGAGAGCATGGATTATATTATTGTTTTTATTACTTCGGGCTCGGTTAAGGAGGCGGAGAAAATCGCTGATACACTCGTAAAAAGAGCGCTGGCCGCCTGCGTGAGCATCATCCCTGAAGTAAAGTCAGTGTTTTCCTGGAAGGGCAAGGTTGAGAACGAGAAGGAAGTACTGCTTGTTGTAAAGTCAAAAAGAGCGGTGTTTAGCGAACTGGTGAAACAGGTAAAGGCAGTGCATAAATACGAGGTGCCGGAAATTATTGCGCTGCCGATAGTTGAGGGAAGCAGGGACTACCTTGACTGGATGGACAGTGAAATTAATTGAAAATGGAGGGTGTTTATGAAAACGCTGGTTTTGTTTTATACTTTTTCCGGGAAAACAGGTGTTGTTTCTAAGGCGCTTGGAGAATACCTGAAGGCGGAAGTTGTTGAAGTCAGGGACAGGAAAGGCAGGAAAGGTTTTTCCGGCATGCTTTCCCTCATGAAGGCTGCCGGGGCGGATGCGCCTGTTGAAACGGATCCTGAGACGGTTGACCTGTCAGGGTATGATAGAATATTTCTTGGCAGTCCCAACTGGGGCTCAAGGCCTCCCGCGCCGGTGAATTCATTCATTGCGAAAAATAACTTTTCAGGCAGGGAATTGACTTTATTTATTGTACAGCACGCGTTCGGCGCGCGCAGGGTTGTAGATAATATTACTAAAAGAATAGAGGAAAAAGGCGGCAGTGTCGGGGCATGTTTTCATATAAATACATTTTTAAGGAGTAAGAAGAGGATATACGGTAATACCATAAAGAAAGTAAAAGAAATCACGGGAGGAGAATAACCAATACGATATGAAACTGATATTTCTCGGAACCGGCGCAGCAGTACCCACGTTAAAGAGAAACGTTACTTCTGTTGTTTTACGTTTTGAGGACACCGGCAGGTACTGGCTGTTTGACTGCGGCGAAGGCACGCAGCATCAGTTGAAAAAGGCATCCTTTAGGTTGTCAAAGCTTGAGAAGGTATTTATATCCCACTTCCACGGTGACCATGTGTTCGGCCTTCCCGGCATGCTTTCCACCAGGGGGCTTGAAGGCATAAAGGAAAGAGTGGATATTTACGGCCCGAAGGGTATTAAATCCTTCATAGAGGAAAACAGGAAGATAGTGAACTTTCACCTGACTTATGAACTGGGGATAAATAATTTTCCAAAGAAAGGCATGGGAGTTGTATATGAGGATAATAAGTTCATTGTCCGGTCAGCGTTATTGAACCACAGCGTGTCAGCTTACGGGTTTTCGGTAAAGAGGAAACCAAGGTACAGGTTCCTGATGGAGAAGGCAAGGAAATGCGGCGTACCGGAGGGGCCGTTGTTCGGAGAGTTGAAAGAAGGGAAGTCCATAAAACTCAAGGACGGCAGGCGTTTGAACGGCAGGGATTTCGTGGAAAAGGTTGATGACGGGAAGAAGCTGGTTTACTGCAGTGATACTGCCTATTGTGAGAATTCCGTTGAACTTGCAAAGAATGCGGATGTATTGATACACGAAGCAACGTTTTCAGGAAAAGAGCAGGAACTTGCCGACAAAAGCCTGCACTCTTCTGTCGGGGATGCCTGCAGGGTTGCAACGGAGGCAGGGGTTTCGCGGTTGATACTCACTCATTTCAGTCCCAGGTATGATACTAAAATAAGAGATGGGACCGTTTATACAATGGAGAACATGGCTGATGAGGCGAAAGCGCTGTTTCCGGAGACTCTTATGGCAAAGGATTTCATGGAGTATGAGATAAAATGAAGCCGGTAACATACATAATGAAAAAAATAACCTTAATAAATATTGCTATAACTATACTTTTCCGTGTAGCAAACCTTTTTGCGGGCGGTTTCTTTGTGTCCGACACTTCAATGGAACTTCACCAGCCGGACCAGAAAGCAGTAATAACCTGGGACGGAGAGAAAGAGACTATTCTGCTTTCAACGGGGTTGAGGTCTGATGATATTGCGAATTTTGTATGGATTGTTCCTGTGATATCCTCAAGGGGCCCGCTTGTGAACTATACCGGTATGCAGGCGCATGCTGACCTTGCAGTAAAGTTCTGGGGCAGGAGGAAGTCCCCGGTACGCCAGGCAGGGATTTTCGGGAAGAGGATAGAGGATACCGTGAAAATTGACAGGTACGACATGTCAATACTTGATGCCGGCAAACCTGAAGACCTGCTGAAATGGTTGGAAGAGAATGGATACAGGATTTCAGGGAATACCGTTAAGTTGATTGACAATTACATGGATGATAAAAATGTTTATTTCATCATGAACAGGCTGGACTTAAGGGACATGTTCAGGGAAGAAATAGAAGAAGTTGAGAACATATACGACAATGTGAAGAATGAGTACAGCAGCATTTTAAGCGAAATAAGGGAAATCTTCTCAAATGAAACGTTCATGGATAAAAGGTACAGGGGCAGGAACCTTGAAACCGTAATAATCAATTACCTGAAAACCTGGAGTCCAAAGAAGGTAAGGGAGAAACCGGGATTTTATTGGCTTGAAGATTATTATAATAAAATAATCAGAAAAGAGTTTAAGGAACGGGAAATTTTAAGCAAAGTGACGTTTCTGTTAAACGAGGAGACACTGCGAATTGAAGGTAACCCGGTGTTTAACATGACCATCTCAGATGAGGGGTTAAAACTGAACATTTCCTATGATTTTGATATCATGAAGTACAGTTGGAGGAAGGGGACGTTTTCGATTGACGGGTATTCCATTGAGGATAACCTGATATACGTAAACAACCAGGACCTTGAAAAGTACAGGGAGTCCATCAATACTTTTGGCAGGATAAGGGGACTGAATGAAAGTGATATAGATGTACTGATGGAATTCTTTTCACTCGGGGATTTTGATTACAGCGGTTTTATCAGGCAATTGGATGAGAGGGTAGTTATAGTCGAAAACAACGTGATGCAGGATGCCATGAAGATGGCGGAGGATTACCTGCCCGCGCTGGTTGAATTGTTTGACAGGATAGAAGAGTATAACAGGAAGCCGCAGATTTACGTAAAAAAATTCTATGACGAGAAGTACGATGCGCCGTTAGCTGAAAAAGTTGATTCGCTCGTAAATTCCAGCAGTGTAAGTATTGAGGCAAAGAAGAAGTTCAGTGAACTTGCAGACATGATAGGGGGGCTTAAAAAGGGGATAAATTCTCCTTTGAGAATAGAGTTTTATCCGGACAGTCCAGTGTATCCGCTTGGCCTCGCGCCGGTAAATTCAGGAGAATGCAGGGTAGAAGTATTTTTTATTAGCGATAACCATGTTTATGATAAGAAGGAAATATTATGGAAGGATAAAAAGGTTATTAGTTTAAATGCGGAAAAGGAAGAGATACAACTTAAAAACCTTGATATATCGGATATGAGATATATGTCCTGGTTCAGCCAGGTTGGTTACCTTAGGGAATATGGAAGGGATGTTGTTTTTAAAATGGGGGGAGAATAGACGAATACGGGAGCGCGGGTTCAATCTTCGTGAGTATTGACGCGCTTTCAACAGAAAGAGCGATACGGGTTCCTGGAAAAGTTGTTCCCTGGCATGAAACATATTCTGTAATTGAAAACGGCTCCGGTTATCCATAAATTGCAATACCGGGTCAAATTCCATTACGGCCTGCAAGGATAACCAAATGGGAAAGAAAAACAAACAAAAAAACAAATCCAACCAAAAACCATCCATTCCAGCCGGTAATAGCAGTGTTGCCGTTAAACCCAAATGGCGGCATATCCTTTTAATCATATTACTTACCACTATAGTTTATTCAAATACACTTCAAAATGAGTTTGTTTACGATAGTGTTGGCACAATTGTTGAAAACGTTTTGATTAGAAATATAAAGGGTATTCCCATGTTTTTCACAAAACCTCTAATCAGTAGTATACAAGAATTCAGAATAGGATATAGGCCACTTACAATGGCTTCTTTTGCGATAAATTATAAGATTGGA
>JAUXBS010000254.1 GCA_030619245.1 Clostridia bacterium
AAAATATAATAAGGAAGAAGAAGGGTTTACTGAAAAGGCAGAAGGATTGACTTCAAACAGGCAGTACCTGAATATACTGTATGACCATTACATTAACCTTTCGGACAGGGAGAATATTAATGATTTTCTTGCCGGCACTTCAAGTTCCTTCCTTCTTTCGGGCTGGATAGAAGGGAAGAAGGCGGATAAAACCACTAATGAACTTGAAAAAGAGTTCCGTGAAGTTGAAGTATCGCTGACAGACCCAGAGAAGGATGAGAAGGTTCCCATAGTCTTTAATAACAATGGTCTTGTAAAACCGCTTGAATTCGTTACAGACCTTTACGGGAGGCCGGCATACTCAGGCATAGACCCCACCCCTTATTTTACGCTGTTCTTCCTGGTGTTCTTTGCAATGTGTATCACAGACGCGGGGTATGGAATTTTGCTGACACTGGCATCATTATTCGTCCTGAAGAAATACAAGATGGGCCCAAAGGGTACCGGGTTCTGGAAGATGGGGCTTTACGGGGGTATTGCAACCATTGTTGCCGGAGCATTGACCGGGGGCTGGTTCGGCAATACTATAGATATCCTTCCCGGATTGCAATGGGCAAAGGATATTAAAAATTCCCTGATGATAATCGACCCTATAAAATCTTCACAGACATTTCTGTATTTCTCGCTTGGACTTGGGTATATCCAGGTCCTGTTTGGAATAGCGGTTAAATTCTACATGGATATCAGGGACAGGGATATAGGGGGGGCGTTATTTGACGAGTTGCCCTGGTTTGTGGTACTGCTTTGCGCGCCAATGATTGTGATTCCCGGCCTTTCGCGGTTCGGGACTGTTCTGGCTGTTGTATGCCTGCTGGTGGTGCTGCTGTTTTACGGCAGGAAGTCAAAGAATATTTTTGGGAGGTTTGCGTCAGGAGCGTACAGGATTTATGGCGGCATAGATTACATGAAGGACATATTGTCTTATTCCCGCCTGTTTGCCCTGGGCCTTGGAACGGGGATAATGGCAATGGCGATTAATAGTATGATACAAATGGTTCCTTCGGGTTCAATTGCAGGCATTATTTTGATACCGCTTATTTTCGTTGGCGGCCATACTTTCAATTTCGTTATGAACCTGTTAAGCGGGTATATACATACTTCAAGACTGCAGTACATAGAATCTCTCACTAAATTCTATGAAAGCGGCGGTAAGGAATTCAAACCGTTCGTTGAAAAGAGGAAATTTACCGAAGCAAGTAAGTGTGGTGTCTCTTAAATTCTTAAAAGTAATTTAAGAGACACCACACTAAGTTTAAAGGAGGGAAAGAAAATGGAGGGAATTGTAATTGCATTAATTGGAGGAGCAATCGCTGTATTTATGGCGGGGACCGGTTCAAGCATAGGAATCGGCTATGCCGGCCAAGCGGCAAACGGGCTTTTATCGGAGGAGCCGGAGAAGTTCGGTACCATGCTTATGCTGGTGGCATTACCGGGTACTCAGGGGATATACGGGTTTTTGACGGGTTTTCTGGTAATTCAAAAGGTTGGCCTTATGGGAGGAGCTTTGATAAGCATATCGGTTTCACAGGGATGGCAGATACTGGGGGCGTGCCTGCCGATTGCAATATCGGGTTTATTCAGCGGGATTCATCAGGGCAAGGTTTGCGCCGCGGGTGTTGGCGTTGCGGCAAAACATCCGGGTGACGTGATGAAGGCCGTGATATATGCTGCTCTCGTGGAAACGTATGCGGTGCTTGCTCTGGTTATTACCATATTTTTGCTCAATGGCGTAAAACTGTAAGGTATATTTCAATTCTTACTTTATCTTCGTTTTACCGGAAGAACACAGGAGGAGATAATGGCGATAAAGGATATTATTGACAAAATAAATTCTGATGCGGATTTGGAAACAAGAGAGATAATTGTCAAGGCGGAAAATGAAGTTGAAGGGATTATTTCACGCGCGCAGGAAGAGGCGGAAAGACTGCATGAACGCATGATTGAGGAAGGCAGGGAGAAGGCGGAGAAGGCAAAAGCCAGGATAATTACAATGATCATCCTTGAAGGGAAGAAGGCAGTGCTTGGCGAAAAGCAGAAAATACTCAACGAGGTATATGCAAAGGTTGAGGAGCGTATCAGGGGACTGGATGACAGGGGATATAAAAGCCTTATGAAGAGGTTGATAATGGACAACTGCAGAGAAAAAGAGGCTGAGGTAATTGTAGGGGAAGGCGATAAGAAGAGGATTGACGGGAAACTGGTTGAAGAGGTAAACAAGGCACTGGGGAAAAAATGCGACGTTAAGCTTGTTGA
>JAUXBS010000264.1 GCA_030619245.1 Clostridia bacterium
CCGACTTTGTTTATTGCCCCGACGGCTATTGCATTCTTACAGCCGGCAGGATACTGCACAATGCTTCCCTCCTCATTTCCCATTGCGGCGACTACTATACATCCCTTACCATGCGCATAGTTTACAGCATCTTCCGTTGCCGCGCTATTATCCGGCCCTCCCAGGCTCAGATTAATCACCCTTACTCCTGCCTGGTCGGCAGCTTCAGTTATGGCCTTATTGATGTCATTGTCATTTCCGTTCCCATTCTCATCAAGAACCCTCATTGGCAGTATAAGACAATTCCAGCACACGCCGGAAACACCTGTTCCATTATTCCCTGTAGCCGCTACAATACCGGCGACATGAGTCCCATGCCCGTGCTCATCATCGGCCTCATCATCATCATGAACATAATCCTTCCCCTTGGAAAACAACCTGTCCTTTAAATCCGGATGGTCCAGGTCAATCCCTGAATCCAATACGGCGATTATTATTTCAGAGTCCCCGGTTTCATATTCCCATACCCCGGAAACAGCAATATCAATACCCGGCGTACCCCCCGACTGCCCGGTATTTTTCAGGCCCCACTGATTATCAAAATAGGTATCATCAGGGTCAAAAAATGCCCGCCTTATGTAATTAGGGACGGCATACTCCACGTCCGGGTCAGCTTCATATAACGCAATCGCCTCCTCAATGGTCTTGTCCGGCGGGACTCTTAACCTGTACACTCCAATTTCACTTATTTCATCAAGCACTTCATTGTTCATTGAAGCGGTAAATGCCGATATCCTGCCCCTGTTCACATGCGGCTTGAACTTCACCAGCATTTCGCCTGCTACTACATCCACGTTTTTCTTCAGGTCTTTACTGTAATAACTCGCCACTTTCATGGCCCCGTAAACCCTGCAGTCAAGGAGCATTATCAATGCGAATATAATTATTTTTCTATACATTTTATCCTCTAAACAAAAAAGGCATCTTCATAATAAGAGATGCCGGAATTCAGTAAAGTTCTGGCGAGGACGATGGGACTTGAACCCACAACCTCTAGCGTGACAGGCTAGCGCTCTAACCAAATTGAGCTACGTCCCCTCAACCGTACTGTTATAATAGCAAAAATATGTTTCTATCGTTTCACCCGGAATCTGTAATCAACCATTGTGCCCCATTACATCCTTAACAGGCACTGAGAACATTACCCCGTTTCCCGGCCGGGCAAAATCAACCCCCGCATCCTGCAATATCTTTTTTAACTCGGGAATAACGCTGTCATCCTTTATCAGCGCAAGTATGGTCTTATTATTATGTTTCTTTGAATCCCCCATTAACTGCCTTAAACCCGCAAACACAGGCATATCATACGCAAGGATACCACCCATGCCCTCGCTGTGAATTATAGTCCCCTTTGTTATACCTGCTTCAACAAAAGCCGAAAGCACATCGTTCAAAAACTCTTCCTTATTGAGTATCACGATAAGCAGTTCCATGCGTGTTTACTCCTCGGCTCTTTTAAAGATATCCATTACCTCTTCGGGCAGCTTTGCATCATAAAGCCCTTTAAGGAGTTCATCCTTCTTTAAAACTCTTGTCAGATGGGCAAGTATTATAAGGTAATTGTCTATATCTTTTTTTGGTATCGCCATAAGAAATATCAGCCTTGCGGGCCTCTTGTCAAATGATTCAAAATCAACCCCCTCTGCCGACCTCCCGAAAACGACCATGAACTTATCAACCTTATCCGTTCTTGCGTGGGGTATTGCAAGCTCATTGCCTATTCCTGTCGTCACCAGTTTTTCCCTTTCAAACACTTCCTTTAAGTACTCGTCATAATCCCTGACTTTGCCTGTCTTCCTGATGTACTCACCGAGTTCCCTTATAGCGCCTTCCTTATCCTTTGATTTTATATCAAGGCACATCATGTCAGCCTTCATGTAGTTTATTACCTTCATCCGAAAAACACCTCTTCCTATCCCCCATGTTATTATTTATGACTCAAGCTATAACATCACTCCAATCACTAACTTCTTCAGTAAAGAAAGAAGAATAATTGCAATAATCGGAGATATATCAATACCAAAACCCGCAGTAGGTATTAACCTGCGAATACCGTTTAAAAAAGGGTCTGTAACCTTTGATATCCATAAAACCCCAGGGTTATACGGGTCTCCTGAAAACCA
>JAUXBS010000002.1 GCA_030619245.1 Clostridia bacterium
AGTATCCCCACCGCAGCCATGCCTATGGTAATACCTATCATGGCGGAACTTGACTGGAATATTATAGTCAACAAACACCCCATCCCTATACAGGCCATCAAACTCCAAATATTTTCACCCGAAAAAACGGTAAGATATGAAAGAAAAGCTTCATTGGTCCTTAAAGGTTTAAATGCCAGTCCCATAGTTTCCAGCCCGAAGAACACCAGCCCAAGCGCAAAGACGCACCTTCCTATAGTTTTCCATCTGACACTCCTGGCAAACAGCATCGGGAATATACCCAGGCCAATCAGCGCAAGGCCGTACTTGCCTATATTTATGGCTATAATCCAGCCGGTAACCGTTGTACCGATATTGGCTCCGAATATCACACCTATTGCCTGGTAAAGGGTCATCAACCCCGCATTAACAAAACTAACCGTCATAATAGTTGTAACAGAACTTGACTGTACAATGGAGGTTATTGTAAGCCCCGTAAGCACAGCAAGTACCCGGTTATCCGTTACACGGCTAATAGCCTTTTTTATAACATTGCTTCCCATCGCGGATAAACTATCTGAGAACTGGGTAATACCATAGAAGAACAACCCGAGCCCTCCAAGCAGCGTATACCCCATTTTAAACCAGTCCATCTATCTTCCTTTCCGTTCCACTGTCATTTTTATTTTTTTGGTTTTGTAATGTATCTTTGTTATTACCTGCTGTCTATTTTGTATTATTGAATTTTACCGCTGCCTTAATAAATTCCCTGAAGAGTGGATGAGCCCTGTTTGGCCTTGATTTAAATTCCGGATGGAACTGAACGGCAACATACCAGGGGTGAGCCTTTACCTCAACCATCTCTACAAGGTTCTTCTTCTTATATACTCCGCTTATTACCAATCCTTTTGATTCTAACTGCTTCCGGTACCTGTTGTTAAATTCAAAACGGTGCCTGTGCCTCTCCTTTACATTTGTTTTCTTATACGCTGAATAAGCGAGTGAGTTCTTCTTTACTCCGCACGGGTACGCCCCAAGCCGCATCGTCCCGCCCTTTTTTACGACGCTTTTTTGTTCATGCAGCAAATCTATTACCGGATACTTCGTCTTCTTATTGAACTCAGTGCTGTTGGCCCCTTTTAAGTTACATTCATCCCTCGCAAAACTTATAACTGAACAGTGCAAACCAAGGCATAACCCGAAAAACGGTATCTTATTCTTTCTGGCATAACCTGCAACCTTTACCTTGCCTTCAATACCCCGAACTCCAAACCCTCCCGGGATAAGTATACCATCAACGCCTTCTAATTCCTTTTCAAGATTTCTTTTTTCAACGTCAACGTGTTTTATTTTGACAACAACCCTGTTCTCAATCCCCCCGTGGGATATTGCCTCCCAGATACTCTTATAGGCATCCTTTAACTGCGTGTACTTGCCTGCGATTGCAATCGTGATAGTATCCCTGGCACTTATAATTCTATCAACGATATCCTCCCAGATTGCAATACTGCCCTTCCTGTCTTTAAGCTGAATCTTTTTTAATATAAGAGTTACGATATTCTCCTCATAAAACCTTATTGGAACTTCATAAATACTTACATCAACATCCCTTTCTTCTATAACAGCTTCCTGGGCAACCGCGCAGAACAAGGCTATCTTCTGCTTTAGCTCAGTGTTCAGGGGCCTCTCGGTACGGCAAACGATGATATCGGGTTGTATGCCGATTTCTCTTAACTTTGCCACGCTCTGCTGGGTTGGCTTGGTTTTCATCTCTTCCGCAGCCCTGATGTAAGGAACCAGGGTTACATGAATATGACACACATTCACTTCCCCTGTATCCTGCCTGAACTGCCTTATTGCTTCAAGAAACGGCAGGCCTTCAATATCACCTGTTGTACCGCCAATTTCCACTATTATAATATCACCTGTCCCCGAAAGTTTCCTTAGCCTTGATTTAATTTCATCTGTAATATGGGGGACGACCTGTACCGTTTTGCCCAGGTACTCGCCTTTTCTTTCTTTTGTAATCACGGTGTTATATACACTGCCACTCGTAATATTGTTATCCTGGCTCAAATCAATATCCAGGAACCTCTCATAGTATCCAAGGTCAAGGTCCGTTTCAGCTCCATCGTCCGTTACATAAACCTCACCATGCTGAAATGGGCTCATGGTACCCGGGTCAACGTTCAGGTAAGGGTCTATTTTGACGATATTCACTTTAAATCCGGAGGACTTCAGCAGGCTCCCTATTGAAGCAGCCGTAATACCCTTGCCGAGGGATGAAATTACACCGCCCGTAACAAAAATATACTTTGCCATATTCTCCCCTTTGTTTGATGTTATCATTTATTTTTTTCCAACCTGTTCTTTTTAAGAGCGCCGCCGCTGGTAGTATCCCTTACGGGAACCGGGTACTTACCATTAAAACATGCGGCGCAGAATGTATTCTTTGGCTTAGGCATGGCCCTGAACAGGCCTTCTATACTCAAGTATCCCAGGCTGTCCAGCCCAAGGTATTCCCTTATTTCTTCTACGGTATGAGAGGAAGCTATCAACTCCTTCTCTGACGGGAAATCTATACCATAAAAACAAGGGTGCCTATGAGGCGGACAGCTTATCCTCATATGTATTTCCTTTACGCCTACCTCACGCAGGTTTTTCACTCTTGCCTTGCTGGTGGTTCCCCTTACTATAGAATCCTCAATTATTACAACCCTTTTCCCCTTGAAAATCTCCCGTATGGGATTGAGTTTTATGCGGACTTCCATATCACGCTGTCTCTGTGAAGGTTGTATGAAGGTTCTTCCTATATAGTGATTCCTCACTATACCCATTTCATACGGTATGCCTGATTCCCTGGAATATCCCATTGCGGCATAATTTCCCGAGTCCGGCACCGGAATAACATAATCCGCCTTAACAGGGCATTCCCGGGCGAGTTGCTTCCCCATCTCCACTCTTGACCTGTAAACACTGCCGCCGAATATATTGCTGTCAGGCCTTGAAAAATAAACGTATTCAAATATACAGGCCGAACTCCTTTTCCCGGAAAACGGTTTTATTGATTCAACCCCGTTTTTATCAATAATAATAATCTCTCCGGGGTCCAACTCTCTTATGTACTGAGCTTTTATAAGGTCAAAAGCGCAGGATTCCGAAGCAATGCAGTACCTGTTATTCACCTTTCCAAGGCATAAGGGCCTGAAACCATTAGGGTCTTTTGCGGCAACCAGTTTATCCTCGTTAAGCATCACTATTGCATAAGCGCCCTTCACTTTCGAAAGTGAACAGATTACCTTGTCCTTGAAATTCTTCTCCCTGGACTTTGCTATTAAATGCGCTATCAACTCAGTATCTATTGTTGTCTGGAATATTGACCCCGAGGCTTCCATTTTACTGCGCAAATAATGAGTATTAACGAAATTACCATTATGGGCAATGGCAATTGAACCACCGAAGTATTCAACAAAAAACGGCTGGGCATTTTTTATATCGGAAGAACCCGTCGTTGAGTAACGTACGTGCCCTATGGCATTTTTACCCGAAAGTTTATCAAGAACATTACTGTCAAACACCTCGGATACCAGCCCCATGCCCTTTTTTACATCTATCTGGTAACCGTTAGATACAGCGATACCCGCGCTCTCCTGCCCCCTGTGCTGAAGTGAATACATTGCCAGGTATGCCAGTTCCGCAGCATTTTTATGATTATAAACACCGAATACGCCACAATGGTCTTTAGGCCCGCATGTTGTCATATTTCCCTTTATTCCACGGTAACGCTCTTTGCAAGATTACGCGGCTTGTCAACATTACACCCTTTTTTCACGGCTATATGATAAGCAAGCAACTGCAATGGAATTACGCTTAATACAGGCATCAGGAAATCTTCCGTCCTGGGAATGTAAATAGTTTCATCAACAATATCTTTTATGCTTTTGTTGCCTTCCGAGGCAACCGCAACCACGATGCCCTTCCTTGATTTTATCTCCCTTATATTGGATATGATTTTTTCATATATTTCGTCTTCCGTGTCGGTGGCAACGACAACAACCGGCATGTTTTTGTCTATCAAAGCTATGGGGCCGTGTTTCATCTCGGCTGCAGGATACCCCTCGGCATGTATATAAGAAATCTCCTTAAGCTTCAATGCGCCTTCCAGGGCAACCGGGAAGTTATAAGTCCTTCCAAGGTAAAGAAAGTTACTGTACTTCGCAAGCCTATTAGCCAGCCGCTTCACCGGGCCGTCGTTGTTAATTATGTTTTGCATCTGTTCCGGTATCTTCTCAAGGGCTTTTATTATCCTTTTACCCTTATCAAGCGATATGGCGCCTTTATGCCTCCCGAGCAGGAATGCCATGAGCGCAAGTATAATTACCTGGCCTGTAAACGCCTTGGTGGAGGCAACGCCTATCTCGGGGCCCGCATGCAGGTAAATACCCCCGCTTACCTCCCTTGCAATGGTGGACCCTACAACATTTACCAGGCCAAACGTTACAGCGCCTTTTCTCTTTGCCTCCTTGATTGCCATCAGGGTATCTGCGGTTTCACCTGACTGGCTGATGGCAAATACCATATCGTTCTTTGTAATACACAGGTTGCGGTAACGCGCCTCAGACGCATACTCAACCTCTACGGGAAGCCCCGCCAGGTTCTCAATTGCATACTCGCCTATAAGGCCTGAATGCCAGGATGTACCGCAGCCAAAAATAATGATTCTTGAGGCATTAAGAAGGTAATCTATGCCTGTACTGCCGGATATATCCTTCTCATCATTCTTCCAGATGGATTCAAGGCCGCCAAATTTGACAGAACCTTTCTTCTTTATAACATGGCTGAATATGATATCTTTAACTATTTTCGGCTGCTCATTTATTTCTTTGAGCATGAAATGCTTGTACCTGCCCTTTTCACTGTCTTCAAGCTCCCAGTCAATACGCTCTATTTTTTTGACCACATCCCTGCTTAAATCACTGATCTTGACTATATGATGCCCGGATGAACTCAGAATGGCCATCTCATTGTCAGAGATATAAATAACCCTGTCAGTCAATTTGCTGATAGGCGTTACATCAGAAGCAACAATATAACTGCCTTTCTTTATAATTCCTATAACAAGGGGGCTTTGCTGTCTCGCAATAATGATTTTATCAGGTTCCTGCGCGCATACAACTGCAATCGCATATGTCCCTTTTACAAGCATTAAAGCTTCCTTAACAGCCCTTTCAATATTGCCGTTATAGAATTTTTCAATTAAATGCGCCAGGACCTCAGTGTCCGACTCGGAAATGAACCTGTGGCCTTCCTTGATTAGAAGTTTCCGGATGGAAACAAAATTTTCAATAATCCCATTATGGACGACAGCTATTTTGCCTGTACAATCAACATGAGGATGGGCATTGTTTATGGAAGGCACCCCGTGTGTCGCCCAGCGTGTATGCCCTATGCCTATACTTCCCTTTAACGGGGCATTAAGAAAAGCATCCTCAAGCGCGGCAATTTTACCAACAGACTTTTTTATCTGAAGTTCATCTTTGGATATCGTCGCAATGCCCGCAGAATCATAACCCCTGTACTCAAGGTCTTTTAAACCCTGGAGTATTTTATAACCGGCATTCTTATTGCCTATAATCCCGACAATACCACACATTTAGGATTACCTCTCATAAGTAGAATAATAATAAGGAGTGTATGCTTCAAATTCAGCTCCGCAGGTATCAACGACCTTGTATATTGCCCTGACTCCCCTGGCTATACGAAGTTTCCGGATTTCAAATTCATCCCTGCCAAGCAGATTTCCCAGCTGCCTGTCTGAGAAACCATATTCCTTGGCTTCATGAAACAGTTCAACAGGGATGCTTCTTAACGGCTTATTGTAGAATTTCTTAATTCTTAATTCAAGGTTAACAATATCCTTGATATTACTCAGGAACCACCTGTCTATCAATGAGAGTTTATGTATTTCATTGATACTCATACCCCTCAAAAACGCATACCTCAAATAAAACAGCCTTTCGCAATTTGGCTCCCTTAACTTGATTCTTATTTCATCAAGGGATGGTTTCTTCTTTATATCTTCCAGTCCGTTCACTCCTATTTCAAGCGATCTTAACGCCTTCTGCAATGCCTCCTTGAAAGTCCTGCCTATGGCCATGGTCTCACCAACTGATTTCATGGAAACAGTTAATTCCTCCCTTGCCCCGGGAAACTTCTCAAATGTAAACCTCGGAATCTTCACCACGCAATAATCTATGGTTGGCTCAAAACATGCCGGAGTTTCTCTTGTTATATCGTTTGAAATCTCATCCAGTGTATAGCCGACTGCAAGCTTTGCGGCTATCTTTGCTATCGGGAATCCTGTTGCCTTGGAAGCAAGCGCAGAACTCCTTGATACCCTTGGGTTCATTTCTATTATCACCATACGGCCGTTCTTTGGATTTACCGCAAACTGAACGTTTGACCCTCCCGTATCCACTCCTATCTCCCTCATAACCGCAATAGCAGCGTCCCGCATAGCCTGGTATTCCCTGTCTGTAAGGGTCTGCGCCGGCGCAACGGTTATGCTGTCGCCGGTATGTACGCCCATGGGGTCAAGATTTTCAATGGAACAGATTATCACCACATTGTCCCTGGAATCTTTCATAACCTCAAGTTCGTATTCCTTCCAGCCGATTATTGACTCCTCAATAAGGATTTCGCTTATCATGCTGATTTTAAGAGCATAGGCTGCCGCCTTTTTAAACTCTTCAAGGTTATAAACCACTGCTCCCCCGGTTCCTCCCAGTGTATAACTGGGCCTGATAATAACCGGAAAACTTATTTTTTCAATAACCTTCAGGGCAGCCTTCATATTATAAGCATTACCGCTCCTGGGCATATCAAGTCCAATCTTTTCCATTGCCTTCTTAAACTGCGCCCTGTCCTCCGCCTTCTTTATCGCCTTCCTGCTGGCCCCTATTACCTGAATTTTGTATTTGTCCTCCACTCCTCTTTTACATAACTGGGTGGTAACGTTAAGAGCCGTCTGGCCGCCAAGAGTGGGCAGTAACGCATCGGGCTTTTCCTTCTTTATAATCTCCTCAATCACATCAGCGGTAATGGGCTCAATATAGGTTTTGTCAGCCATCATAGGGTCAGTCATGATAGTCGCAGGATTGCTGTTCACAAGTATTACCTTGTATCCATCTTCCCTGAGCACCTTGCACGCCTGCGTGCCGGAATAATCAAATTCACACGCCTGGCCTATAACAATCGGCCCTGAGCCAATTAACAGTATTTTCTTTATATCAGTTCTCTTTGGCATACCAACCTCTATAATTTATTGACGAATTCACTAAATAAATATTCAGCGTCCCTTGGTCCGGGAGCTGCTTCCGGATGGAACTGTACCGAGGAAACGTTCAGCTTCCTGCAGCTTATTCCTTCAACCGTATTATCATTAAGGTTTACATGTGTCAGTTCAACACCCTTATTCTTAAGGGATTTAACGTCGACACAGAAGCCATGGTTCTGTGAAGTAATGGAAATCCTGTCATTAACCAGGTCCTTTACAGGATGGTTTGCCCCATGATGGCCGAACTTGAGCTTATAAGTCCTTCCTCCAAGCGCAAGGCCTATTATCTGATGGCCAAGGCATATACCGAATACCGGTAGTTTCCCCAGGAGTGATTTCACCGTATCAATCGTATAGGTTATAGCTGCGGGGTCACCGGGGCCGTTTGATACCAGGATACCGTCCGGCTTAAGTTTTAGTATGGCTTCCGCAGAGGTTTTTGCGGGAACAATCTTCACCTTACAGCCAAGCCCGGCCAGCAGCCTCAGTATATTGTACTTAACACCACAATCAATAACAACAACAAGGCGTTTGCCCTTACTGCTCCAACTATAACTCTTTTTCGAAGCCACCTCTTTTACAAGGTCCCGCCCTATTAATAAAGGAGAATTCTTTGCTTTTCTAACCAGGCTTTTCTTATTGAAATCTTTTGTTGAAACAGCCGCCCGCATTGCGCCCTTAAGCCTTATATGCCTGGTAAGAGCCCTCGTATCAATCCCCTCTATGCCCATGATTTTGTTCTTCTTCATGTAACCCGGCAGGGTCTTCTGCCCCCTCCAACTGCTGTAAATCCTGCTGCATTCCTTTACTATGAAGCATTCAAGCCACGGCTTTTTTGATTCAACATCCTCGGCATTTAAACCATAATTACCTATGAGGGAGTAAGTCATGCAGACCATCTGCCCCCTGTATGACGGGTCAGTAAGTATTTCCTGGTACCCTGTCATTGCGGTGTTAAATACAACTTCCCCGGTTCTATCCCCCGGAGCGCCGAATGATTTACCTTCAAATACCCTACCATCTTCTAAAGCAAGCATGGCCTTCATCGTATTAAATCTCCCTTAAAAAAGAAAAAGACACCCTGTGATTTTTTAGGTGTCTTTTAATTGCGTTTTCAGAATATCTGGTTCCATTTTAATTTTGTTTTTCCCGATTATGCCAAAATAAAATAATCCTGTCAAGTATATTTATTTTATTATTTAATTATTATTAATAAAAGGCACCTTTTCAGGGATGCCTTTTATTTAAATCTCCTATTTAAACAAGGCCCTGGTCCAGCATGGCATCGGCAACTTTTACGAAACCGCCGATGTTTGCGCCCTTAACGTAATCTATGTACTTGCCCTTGCCTTCCTTCCCGTACCTCACGCACGTATCATGAATTGCGAGCATGATACCATGCAGTTTCTCATCAACCTCTTTGCGTGTCCAGGCCAGCCTCTGGCTGTTCTGTGACATTTCAAGGCCGGAAGTCGCAACGCCGCCTGCATTTGCCGCCTTGCCGGGAGCAAAGCATATTTTTGCGTTCTGGAATACTTTGACTCCTTCCGGGGTGGTCGGCATGTTCGCGCCCTCGCCAACCGCAATGCAACCGTTTTTAACCAGCGCCTCTGCATCTTCGCCGCTGATTTCGTTCTGTACCGCTGACGGGAATGCAACGTCGCACGGAATGTTCCAGGGCCTCTGCCCTTCAATGTACTTGCAATTATATTTCGCTGCGTATTCCTTGATCCTGCCGCGCTTCACGTTTTTAAGTTCCATGACGAATGCCAGTTTCTTCTCGTCTATGCCTTTTGGGTCATGTACCGTACCGCTTGAATCCGAAAGGGTAACTACCTTTCCGCCAAGCTGGTTCACCTTCTCAACCGTGTACTGCGCTACATTACCGGAACCGGAAACCGTACAGGCCTTGCCCTTGAGAGAATCCTTCCGATAATTCAGCATTGCCTCAACAAGATACGTACACCCGTAACCGGTTGCCTCCGGCCTGATTAAACTTCCGCCCCAGTTGAGCGCTTTTCCCGTAAGGACTCCAGTGAACTCATTCCGCAGCCTCTTGTACTGGCCGAACATGAACCCGATTTCCCTTCCGCCTACACCTATATCTCCCGCAGGAATATCGGTATTAGGGCCGATATGCCTTGAAAGCTCCGTCATAAAGCTCTGGCAGAATTTCATGACTTCATTATCCGACTTGCCCTTGGGGTCAAAATCCGAACCGCCCTTACCCCCTCCCATAGGAAGGGTGGTGAGACTGTTCTTGAACACCTGCTCAAAAGCCAGGAATTTCAGAATCCCAAGGTAAACTGTCGGATGGAAGCGAAGCCCGCCCTTGTATGGGCCTAAGGCGCTGTTCATCTCAATGCGGAATCCGCGGTTAATCTGGACCTTACCCCTGTCATTCTGCCAGGGGACACGGAACATAATAACCCTCTCGGGTTCTACAATCCTTTCAAGAATTTTAGCATCCACGTATTTCTTGTTCTTCTCCAGGAAAGGCATCACAGATTCTGCCACTTCAAGAACCGCTTGATGGAATTCCGGTTCATTCGGATTTCTCTTGATAACCTTTGCCATAAACTGCTTTACGTTCGTATTTGCCATTTTTTCATCCCTCCTTGTTTTTGTTACGTTCTCTTCCTCATATCATAAGATAAGATTATTGCCTCAGCCACTTCCCGCATTGTCTTCCGGTTGTCCATTGAGTACTTCTGTATCTTAAGATATGCATCCTCCTCGGATAATCCCTCTGCCTTCATCAGTATTCCTTTTGCCCTTTCAATCCGCTTACGGGCTTCCAGCTCCTCCCGTATAACCCTGGTTTTTACCATAAGCTCCGTATTCTCAATCGCCACTGCTGCCTGATTGGCTATTGTCGTTAAAACGTTCTTTTCAGTACCGGTAAAATCATGGAATTCAGGTGTATAGCAGTTTATTACCCCTATAACTTCATTCTTAACAGTGAGCGGTACACACAAGAGGGAGGACAACCCCTCCTTCTTTGCTATTTCCTTGTACCTGTATTCTCTGCTCTTAATTATATCCTTTACGGCTATCGGCTTTTTGTTCTTTATTACCTTCCCCGTAATGCCTTCCCCCAGTTTCAATGGAAGTTTCTTGTTATACGCTTCGCTCATGCTTTGAGTTGCCTTTATAACCAGTTCTCCGCTTTTCTTATCAATTAGCATAATAGAGCATATATTCGATCCCATTGCCTGGGCTGTTACAACCACTATGAGCCGTAATATGTCTTCAAGATATTGTTCGGAAGTTATTGCCTTACTTATTTTTGTAAGGGCTTTTATCTGCTTTTCATAGAGCTTGTTATCCATCGGACCTCTCTTTCTATCTACATAGACAAAAAGACGTCCAATATCCTTTTCGGATATATAGAACGTCTTTGTTCTTATACTTAATTAGCACTGACTTTGTGCTCATATTTTGACTGCCCTGTTATTAAAGTATATTAAAATATCTTTGTCAACAATTAATTATTTTTTGCCAGCTAAAACAAAACCACTTCCTTCCCCTATACCACAATGGAAGTCACCCACTCCAAAACGCCTGCAACACATGAAGCGGCAATAGGATTAACTGAAGATGAAAGGGTAGAATTAATAATCAACGGACTCTCAGGGTAAAACTTATTTATCCCTGCCAAGCAATTCACTGATCCTGCCAAGTAATTGTTCGGGGCTAAAAGGTTTTGTTATATAATCATCTGCTCCCGCTATAAAGCTGTTTGCCTTCCTGTCCTCGCTGTCAAAACCTGACATCATTAACACAGGAATATTCTTCAAGGAAGATTCTTTCTTGATTTTTATACACACCTCAAGCCCGTTCATTTCAGGCATGACCATATCAAGAATAATCAAGTCCGGCAAGAACCCGGCAAGCTTTTTCAACGCTTCCCTGCCGTTCAGGGCTTTCTTGACCTGATAGCCCCGGGCTGAAAGGATAGAACCAAGCGTTTCACAGAAATTATCCTGATCATCTATAATAAGTATTTTCTTGTTCATAATAAAATACCGGTTAGAAATATATTAACTATTATACCACAGGCATGAACCACCGTCAATCATTCATATATTATTTCTTAAATTATCCAATAAAGACAATAACAGCTTCCGGGGCCTTTAAACTTCAGACATTAACTGCGAATAAAAGAATGCCGAATATAACTATTAAAACACTCCCGAAAACCCGGATTATAAATTCAATCATATCAAATACACCGGGTTTCTTCTGTATAAGCCCGGAAAAATAATTTCTGATATAAATTGTTAAAATGGCTGACAGTGAAATAGTAACAGCCATTCCCAGGGACATGAAGGCAATAGCAATCAGCCCGGCCGGCAAAATATCCTTATTGATGGAGAATAAAAGTATTATTATTACTCCGGGGCAGGGAACAATCCCTATTGAAAAAGCAAGGGTTAAAAGGTTTTTTTTATCGTTTACTTCTCTGTTTTCAGGTATTTTTATACTGCCCCCCGCGAATTTTTTACGGATTGCTTTAAACAGCAAAAATATACCAACCCCTGATATCAACAAAGCGCTTACCGGCTTTATAATTTTACTTATGTTTTCAAAATCCATAAGGGTTGAGGCCTTTATTATAAAATAAAATGTCATTACCAATACAGCAGCGGATAATGCATGTATAAAACCTACCGTTGCCCCGGCAATGGCGCCTTCCATTATTTTTGACTTTTTCGATATAAAGTATGATGCGATTATTATTTTCCCGTGTCCCGGGCCTGCCGCATGCAGAACCCCGTACAGAAATGCTACTAAAAGAACCAGTAAAAACGCTTTTTTCGATTTATTTTTCTTCATGTCATTGAACAGTTCTGTCATATTTTTGTTAAGTATTATCTGCAGGTTGTTTATCCTGGAAAGAATTCCTTGAATAAATACCGGGTATTTAATACTCTTTTCAGTTTCTTCGGCTTTATGACGTTTAGGAGATGATAAGGGATTCTGGGCTGTTAGAACCGCATTAAAGATGACAACAATCAGGAGAGATAAGATTATACTCTTTTTCATGTTCATTTCCTGAATTTGAATATTATTTCCCCGGGTATAATCTGTCCGTAATAATAAGGTTTTTCCGGGTTATCCTTGACTTCATACGAATAGTTTTCTATATCAATATTCCTGGCCTGCACGGGGTTTTCCTCCGCAACTTCAACGGCTATGTAATAGGTCTCATCGTAAACCGATAAGACAAGTGTTGTATCTTCATCTTGAACCGCCGCCTCACAGGGAATAAAAAAAGCATAAACAACATTTACCTCATCCAGTATAGAAGCGGAAAAACCGTTGATTTTTTCAACCTTGAACTCCTCGCCATCAATAGTTACATGAGAAAAGTAATCGTAATCCTCCAGGCTGGAGAACATTTCATCTTGAATTACCTCCAATTCCTTATCGCTAAAGCTCCCGTCTTCATCACTGTCATAATCCTGTATGAACGTTGAACTGAACATTTCGTTAAATACCCAGGTAAGCTGTATGCCTTCAAGCCCCTCCTCTCCGAAAACAAACTCGGCGCTGTTGTCAATGTATATATGCGGGTGAGAATACGCCGGAGAAATAAGAATACTGGGTAGTAAAATCGTAAAATAAATGATTCTCTTAATACTCCTGGTTTTAATTTTCATATTATCCCTCTCTTTTTGTATTTGCTCCTGTACCGCCCAAACTCTTGTAAAATACTTAAATTTATGTTTCTTTCTTTAACATGTAATCGGCTAACGCCTTATATAACGTTATTACAGATAAAACCGCGCAATGAAAATGCCCCCGCAGTATACTTTCCAGTTTGTCTATAATATCCGACGGCGATATTTTTAATGCTTCATTTATTCCGCGGCCCATTGCAAGTTCAGTTACAACCGAACCGCAGGCAAGGACTATCCCGCAGCCATTTGAATAAAAAAGAATTTTTGTAATCCTGTCGTTTTTTATAATAAGATACATCTCCATTGTCTCTCCACACTGCCCCTTTACCACAGCAGCGCCATCCGGGTCCGTCATCCTTCCGAAATTTCCGGGGCGCAGCATGTGTTCCATTGCTTTTTCCGGATACTTTATCTTCTTATTCTTATCATCCCCGGCGCTTTTTATCATTTAATAATACCGTTCTAAAGTTTCCCCTCAAGCCACCCTTTCTTAACATCTTTTCTTATATCAAATTCCGGTACGTAAGGTTTAATATCCAGGAGCGGGCTTTCATCCAGCATATCAATATTACCGACTTTCAGGATGTTTCCTTTCACTTCCAACAACTTTACAACGGATATACCTATATAATTCGGCCTGTGAGGGCTGCGTATGGAAAAAATCCCTTTAAGCTTATCATCCAGGAACGGCCTCGCATGCATGGAATACGGCCCTGCTTTGTGAAATAAATAAAGGATTATTAAATGCGAAAATCCATTGACGTCCTTCAATCCCTTTTCATATTGCTTGAAGACCTCTATCTCGCCTGTCAATTTTGATTTATAACCCTGACAGGGAATATCCCCGGTCCTTTTATACGGAGAATGAATAATACCTATGGGTTTTATTTTAATTTCCATTGATTATAAATGAAACAACCCTTTAAATCCCGGTATTTCGTACTGCCTTTTAAACTGCAACAGTCATCCCGGTTTTTATATCAATCAAGTTTTCTTTATATTCCCCGCGCAATGCCTGTACAGCCACTCTGCCTGTACAGTGACACGGAGCAATTTTCTCCACCTGCATATTTTTTAATTGCTCTATAATTGCCTGAATATCCGAGGCCGGCTTGCCGGTAAGATGAAAACCGCCAAGAACAAGGCCTACCGGAGGAGAAAAACTGTCCTTGACTTTTCTTACAATACCGGTTATCCCCGGGTGCGAACAACCGGTAATTATTGAAATCTTATCCTGTACAATAATAAGCGATTGTTCATTTAACCTGCCGTTATCGTACTCACCTGTTATTTCCCCTGTAGTGTACACTTTATCTTTTATCTTCATCCCGGCTTTAACTTCAATAATATCCGCCTTGTATTCACTTAATTTTTCCTTGAATTCATCACTGAAACCCGGGCAGATAAAAACTTTTACGCGTGAATTGTTTTCAAGAATATACCATAATCCATTCGTGTGGTCCCAGTGCTCATGGGATATAACAACGTATTTTAAGTCTGCTATATCCACATTCTGTTTCTTCATGTTTCTTTTTAGGATGCGGTAATTACTGAAAGTATCAAACAATAAATCATTATCAATAAGAAAAGACACACCCCAGCCGGTGAATCTGCGCTGGAAACCCGTTGATGCCTCCGCAATTATCTTTATATCCATTTTCTCAACATCCTCATCTTTAATCCAGGCCCTAAAATATCTCAATAATTTTTTGCGGAACATGTATTACACTGCTGTTTGCGCGCAATCCTGTCAAATAATGAAAAGCATTTCCCTGTACTTTGGCAGGTTCCAGATATCGTCCGGCAGAACGCTTTCAAGCTCATCGGAATGCTTGCGTATATGGCCCATCAAAGGCTTTAACTTCTCAAAGTACGCTTTTGCCTTCCTCTCTCCGCTCAGTCCCTTGAGTTCTTCCAGCAGTTTTGTCATCTCCTGCGTATTCCTTCTTACAAAATAAATCATACTGGTTATATCCACAAGGTGTTTCTTCTGGTCATCCAGGCTTGTCTTATCAAGTTCAAGCCCTGACTCCGATACCTGCATCAATATCCTGAGGTTCTGCGCCAGAACACCCTGGTATTTAATCCCTGAAGGGACAATATTTGAATCAACCATTTCCTTCAAGGTCCGGGCTTCAATATTGATTAATTTTACATACATCTCAAGCCAGACATTGTGCCTAGCCACTAATTCATCCCTGCTCAACACTTTATACCTCTTGAAAAGCGAAACATGGTCTTCCCTGATAAATGATTTAAAGGACGCCGCGGTTGAAGGTTCGTTTTCAAGTCCGCGTTTTGCAGCCTCCTTCTTCCATTCCCCTGAATAATTGTTCCCGTCAAAACATATGTCCCGGCTTTCCTTTATGAACTCCCCGATAACTCCAAGAACCGCATCGTTGAATTTTTTATTCTTCTTTAACCTCTCTTCAATACTGCCTGTAATATAATCCAGCGATTCGGCTATGATGGTATTCAACACCATTACAGGCGTTGATATGTTCTGCGCCGAACCGGGAGCGCGGAATTCAAACTTATTACCGGTAAAAGCGAAAGGCGATGTCCTGTTCCTGTCCGTCATATCCCTGTTAAAGGTTGGCAGGCGCCCCACTCCAAGGTCAACAATATCCTTCTTTGAAAGCTCAACTTTCTTCTTCTTTTCAACGGTATCAAGTATAGCTGTAAGCTGTGAACCGAGGGATACAGACATGATTGCTGGCGGCGCCTCGTTTGCTCCGAGCCGGTGCTCGTTACCCGCGGAGGCAACGCTTGCCCTGAGCAATCCCTGGTGCCTGTAGACCGCCCTTAATATTGCCGCTATTATAGCCAGGAATTGCAGGTTGTCCCGCGGTGTACTGCCCGGGGACAATAAGTTGTTGCCGCTATTATCCTCTATTGACCAGTTTATATGCTTGCCACTGCCGTTTATTCCCGCAAACGGCTTCTCATGCAGCAGGCATACAAGGCCGTGCCTCAAAGCAATTTTCTTCATAACATCCATTAACAGCTGATTGTGGTCCGCAGCTATATTGGATTCTTCAAATATAGGGGCAAACTCAAACTGATTCGGCGCAACCTCATTGTGCCTTGTCTTTATTGGGATACCCAGTTTGTATGCCTCTTCCGTGACATCGCTCATATAATTAAGTACACGGTCCTTTATTGAGCCAAAGTACTGGTCCTCCATCTGCTGCCCCTTGGGAGAAGCGGCTCCAGCCAGGGTTCGCCCGCATAGAAGCAGGTCCTGCCTCATTCTGAAATATTTCTCATCAATGAGAAAATACTCCTGTTCCGCGCCGCAGGAAGACTTAACTCTTTTAACATCCTTTTTTCCAAAAAGTTTAAGCAGCCTTACGGCAGAACCGCTCAGGGCCTCTTCCGAACGCAGCAGCGGCAGTTTCTTGTCCAGCGCTTCACCGTTGTAGGATACAAATATGGATGGTATACAAAGTGTTTTCCCGAGTTCGCACTCAATTATAAACGCCGGGCTTGACGGGTCCCAGGCAGTGTACCCTCTTGCTTCAAATGTCGTCCTTATGCCCCCGCTCGGAAAACTGCTTGCATCCGGCTCACCGAGAATAAGGTTTGAACCTGAAAATTTCTCTATAACGCCTTTCGCGGTAAGTGAGATAAACCCATCATGCTTCTCTGCGGTCAGCCCCGTCATCGGCTGGAACCAGTGCGTATAATAAACCGCCCCTTTTGCTAACGCCCACTTCTTCATGCCCTCTGCTATTTCATCCGCCTGGACAGAACTAATCTGTTTCCCGTCATCAATCCACTGCCTGAAGGCCGTATAAGTCTTGATTTTTATAAATTCCTTCATGCTCTGTACGTTAAAGGTATTTATACCGTAAATAGATTTTAAAGACCTCGGTTTTTCAACCTTTTCAAACCTTGTTCTTGCAATTGTATTAATAATTTCCTGTCTGATGCTCATCTCTTTTTCTCCCTGAATATCGCGGCAGTCTCTCTTTTATGCTTTGACGATTTTATCATTCTCATGGCTTTTTCATATTTCTTTTTTGCTATCCCCGGCTTTCTTCCTTTTTCAATTGAAATAATAATTCTTTCAATTTCATCATAGGTAAGCCCCATCTCCCCCTCGTCAGTCTGGCCCTTCCACAGTCCTGCGGACGGAATCCTGTTAATTATCCTCTCCGGGATATCCAGTTCGGCGGCGAGTTCCCTTACTTCGGATTTCAGCAAACCGCCCACGGGCAGTATATCAGCTCCTCCGTCGCCGTACTTGGTGTAATAGCCCAGCATGATTTCACACTTGTTGCCGGTCCCCGCGACAAGGTAGTTCATCATGTTGGCATAATAGTAAAGAACCGTCATGCGAAGCCTTGGCTTCAGGTTCGCCATTACAACCCTGTTGCTCTCTTGCAGGACCCCTAAATAATCTTTATAAATCCCGGCCAGTTCCACTCGCTGTGTATTAATATTATATTTATTCGCAATAAGAAGGGCATCCTTTTCATCAACGTTTGAACTGTAACAGGGCATGATAAGCCCCAGTACATTTCCACCGCACGCCTGCCCTGCCAGGACAGCCACAACCGCGGAATCTATCCCGCCGCTCATGCCGACAACTATACCGCCGGTACTTGATTCCCTGACCTGCCCTTTAATCCAGTTTGAAATTCTAACTGATAGTTTCATAGTATTTTCAGAATGACCAGCTGATGCCGCCCCTTATTATCAGGCCCTGCATCTGCAGTGGAGACGGTTTAGTATCATTTGTTATCCCGCTGGTGAGGGACTTACTCTCACTTTCATCACCATCACCCCAGCTTGCGCTGACGCCCCAGGGAGCGTCAGTGAAGTACGCGTAACCACAGTTAATATTGAATGCGAATGATTTTGAAACATTCACGCTCAACCTTGCAATCCCCTCGCCTCCCACTCCGATACACATTGCCGAAAGGCTAGCATCTGAAGGAACATTTACACCCGGAAAACCACTTGAAGCGGTATCGCTGACACTCCCAAGGCTTGCTCCTGCCAGGAAGAAACCAATATTCGCTCCAACACCCAGGCTTAAAGGCCCTGCCCTCAGGAAATTAATCAAACCGCCCCCGGTACACTTTATCCCGATTATCGGGTTTGCAATCAACACGTCAAGGCCAAATGATGCAGACCCGCTGTAAAGCTGTTTGCCTGATTCAAAACCCAGTACAACCGCCTGTGTTATACTGCCAAAATTAAAGTCTATAATATGATCAGAACCATCATTGTAGATAACCGATGTTACTGCACTTTGCCCGAATGGATATACACCTCCTGTTATGGAAGCGGCTATATTCCTGGTAGGAGTTTCTATAAGCTGCATCCCGGGAGTTACCACTCCCTTTTTCGAAGTCACCCTGCCGTAGGAAATCTTGTTATCAACCTTTGTCACCCAGATATGCGCGATTTTATTCTTCTTCACCTCAAGTAGTTCACCCGTTATGGGGTCCTTTATTTCCGCGCCCTTTGCCACGGCATCGAAACGAAAGTTTTTCCTGAGCCCCATGTCTTTTCCCATCCTGAGGCTTATCTTACTGCCGTCAACGGTCATGATATAGGTCTTCAGCTTGAAGTAATCCCTCATGGTGTCGAAGAACTTGTTTGATACTTTTTTAAACAATTTCTTCCTTATTCTTTCACGCTGGGTATTATCGCTTACCGTTGCCGATAACCCCACGGAAGCCGATACGGACAGGTTTGTTGCCTTTTCTATTCTTGACGTTTCAATGTTAACCACCTTGATGTCCACGGAAAGGCTTCCGTCAAACCCCTTCTTCTTGTTCTTCCCTATGCTAAAACCCGTGATACTGCCCATGATGGACGTTTTTGCTCCCAGCAGCTCTCCAACTTTCACCGCATTGCTTTCATCCATCAGCCCGGACAGGGCAAGGGCCTGCTCCTTCATTATCCTTTCAATATTCACCCTGTCGGCAACTTCAAAGCGCTTCATGTTAATTAGTTCCGTGATGATGGTATCCGCAACCGCCTGCCCCGTCTTGAACCCGAACTGCCTGGCTTCCGCAAACGGAAAGACAACTATTTTTTCCTTCTTTGAAAGCTCAACCTGAAGGCCCTCCGCAAAAATCACACCGGGTAAATGATAAATAATTAACAAACTGATTAATAAATATTTCTTCATTATTATATTCCTCCTCTTCTCAATTTCGTAAATTATACTCATTTCAACCGGGAATTCCAGTAAATAAATTCTAATGCCTTGCGATTAAGTTTACACCGTACTGACTTCTTTCAGGATAGAAATAAGGCAACAGGGTTAATTTCCTGTCCCCGGGCTTGTTTAAATGCACAACAGCCTTCCCAATCAGCGCGCCAAGCGCCGACCCTGCGATAACATCGCTTATCCAGTGCTCGTCATGATACACCCGTGACAGTGCCGCAAGCCCCGCAAACCCATAAACCCCCGCGCCAATCCATATATTATTGTACTGCCCCGCTATAACGGAAGCCATTGAAAAAACAGTTGCGGAATGGCCCGATGGGAACGACCTCATGTCCCTGTCAATTTCAAACAAGTTATACTGCAGGGAACCGTCTTCTTTCCCGGGCCTGCTCCTGCCGATAATACATTTAATGGTTATGGCGATAAGCCCTGTAAAAGCAAGTGATTCCGCGCTTAGTACTCCTATCCTCTTAAGTTTCTCGTCCTTAAAGCCCACCCCTGCAAGGTAAAAAGCGCCGATAACAGGCACGTTTACCAGAGCGCCCCCTAACCCGCCGGTAAATGAAAATATGCCGTCAAGCGCCTTGTTCCTGTGGTCCGGGTTCTGGGCGAATAAACGGATATCCTCATCAACAACCATTAACACGCCGACAGAACCGGCAAATACGGATAAAGGCAGGATATCGGTTTTTTTAATCCTTGCAGGCGAAGTTACAATCCACCTGAAATCGTCAACGCACTTGTTAATAACATCCTCAGAATAGGAATTCACTCCGAATAAACAAATCAACAACAGGGTAATAACATTTATTCTCTTCATATCTAATCTCCCGGTAACATTGATTTCCATAAATCGCCCTCTTCTACTCCTCTATATAAACCTCATAAGGAATATCCAGCGTCAGATAAAGATGCTGTTTAACCATCCCTTTCTGTTCGCCCGGCTTAATTCTTATGGTTACCTTTGATGTATCATCAGCCTTAATCTCCCCTGATGAAATTGATGTCTTTACCAGTTCTGAAGAACTTTCTATATTGGATATTTTTATGGTTTTATCCCCGGTGTTTTTTATCGTCAATTCCCTTTCCATCGCTTTATCAGAAACCATATCCCCGAGATTCCACTTCCCGGGGTTTATGGATATTTCCATCTCCAGCGGCGCTTTTTCTATGTTCCCCGAAATAACAATTTTTTTGTATCCCTCTTCCGGGTCATTTGAAAGCACATAAATATTCTTGGTGATATCATCAAAGTAATCCCACGTATCCATGGTCACCTCAACCTTCGACGATTTCCCCGCGGGTATTCTTTTTTCCTCAATCGCAACCTCCATACATTCACACCCGGGAGTCAGTCTTTTGATCACAAGGACACCACCCCCGGTATTCTCAATCCTGAGTATGAATTTTTGTTCTTCACCCTGGATGACCCTGCCAAAATCAACCGACTCCGGAATAATTTTTATCCGCGGCTCCTTTGGTTTCTTCGCCATTGAATAACCGGGCAGCTTCACGACCGTTAAGAAGAATATAATTGCCAACAAGGTTTTTCTTTTCATCTTTAATATCCCTTCTTTTACCTGTAATTTACGGTATTATTTTAATAACTGCATTTAAACCCATACCTGCATTCCAATTATAACTCAACAACAGGAAAAAAGCAAGAAAAAGTAATTGGGTTTTCTTCAGTTTACGGCTCATTTTCCTTGATTTGTTTATATTCTAATGATATAATTATTACAAATAGATAATCTGTAATAAAAATGAGATAAAAATGCATCATTCTTTCTGGGACAAATACAGTCACATAAACAGCCTGGTCCACCGGCTGGACTGCAGGGTCAAAATCATTCTTTTCTCACTGTTTATCCTGATAATAGTTACAACCCCGGGTCAGGACTTGATAAGATTCCTGCTTTTCGGAGCGGTAATCCTGGCCATTATTCTATTATCGCGCCTGCCGTTTATTTACGTGCTTAAAAGGTCCCTTGTTATTATCCCCTTTGTCCTGCTGATGGCGTTTTTCATTGTCTTTATCAATGGCACGGAAGTAATAACCTCTTTTCAAATAGGCGCTTTCAGGATAAATATATACCGGGAAGGGCTGTTAATTTTTCAGAACATCCTTTCCAAGTCCTGGCTTTCGGTTCTGTGCCTGTTAATCCTGGCGGAATCAACGGAATTTAATTATTTATTGAAAGGGCTGGAAAAACTCAGATTCCCCCGGATAATGATTTTAATTATATCTTTTTTTTACAGGTATGTGTTTATCCTGATTGATCAACTGGACCGTATGCGCCACGCCGTTGAATCCCGGGGTTTCAGAGGGAAGCTTACCTGGAGGATAAAAGTCCTCGGTTCTATGCTTGGCTGGCTCTTAATCTCCACATATAACAGGGCCGAGAA
>JAUXBS010000206.1 GCA_030619245.1 Clostridia bacterium
AGACCGCCTCGGAGATGATGAGTAAAGGAAATAACGAGGAAGCCAGGGAGCTGATTTTAAGTCAGGCTTCCGTGGTAATGGAGGAATCCGCCAGGTACAGGGACGAGAAACTCCAGGAAAGTTCCGTTTCACTGATGCAGGCGTACAGCCAGATAAATGTGGCAGTGGATAAGAAAAAGAAGAAAGAGATTATGGAAATTCTGCCCGGGAAAACCGCCATGCCTAAAATGAAGGCTCTCCGGAAATCCGTTCAGCAGTCAGGCTATGCGAGGGTAAAGGGCGCGTCCGTTGGCAGGGCGGTAATGGACATTGACAGGGAAAAGGCTGATAAATACTTTTCCGAAGGAAACCAACTTTACATGAAGGGCAGGACAAAAGAGGCGATTTCCAACTGGCAAAAGGTCATTGTAGTTGACCCGGACAATGAAATGATTAAGGGGTATATCAAGAAAGCCCAGAAGAAAATAAAATAAGAAGTTCCTTATTTAATATTACCGAAAAATGTCTGGGCTATAAGCCCGGCAATGGGCGGAAAAATAAAAGTACTCGCAAAACGGATGCAGGTGAATTTCCAGCCAAGAATCCCCACCTCAAGGGGCAGGCTGGTTATATTCCATAACGCCCTGCCCGCCAGAAATGCAACCATGGTACCCACGCCCGCGCCGGTGCGCAGCATCCCTGCCACCATGGGCAGGCAGACATAGGGTCCCCCGGGAACCAGGGCGCCAGTCACAGTGCCGATGAGTATGCCCCGCATGCCGGACCCCGAACCTATCCACTTAGACAGCAGTTGCTGGGGAACAAGGGATTGTACCATCCCCGCAACGATGAATGCAAAAACCAGTATCGGCAGGATTTCAACGATCATAACAAATGAATTCTTCATCGCCCCGATATGCTGTCCCTGCCCTTTTGAATATCCGATTAAAAGAAGAATGAGCGCAGCAACGCCCATTATTATTGTTGGAATTAACATTCCTGATTTCCTCCTTTTTTTATCCATTTTTATTTCCTGTATTATAATTCAGGAGAGTTTATCAACGATATCCTGAGGTAATCTGAGGATTTTTCGTTCCCGGCTTATACAGGCCATTTTTGTCCTGCCCGTAACTATGGTTTTACTGTCCTGTTTTCTTATTATTACATAGTCTATCCAGAAACTTGCCTTTGAAACCTCGCTGATGGTGGTTTCCACCTGTATCGTATCGTAGAGCTCCGCGGGTGACCTGTAGTCAATTTCCGTGCGGGCAACTATAAAGAGTATCCCCCTGCCAAGTAGTTCCCTGATGTTAAGGCCGTGTTCTTCAAGCCATTCGGTACGCGCGCGCTCAAAGTAACGCAGGTAGTTCGCGTAATATACCACGCCTTCTGCGTCCGTGTCTTCGTAATAGATTTTTATTTCATGCATTTAGGTTCTCCTTGGATTTCCTGATGTTCCTTCTTGATTTGATTGTCTTCAAAGTGTCTATATGGTATTTTAGCATTCTATAAGTTTTTTTAAATAAAATCAAGCGGTGACGCTTGATTATTCCCGGCAATGTTGGTATAATTTCCTTTATGAGCAGAGCAAAATGGTTTCATGTCCTGTTTCTTGTCGTACTTTGTTCTTTGGTATATTCAAACAGCTTAAAAGGCGGTTTCCATTACGATGATTTCCATGTCCTGAATGAGGTAAATACAAAATTAAATATTTCAAACCTGCGGTTTTTCACCTGGCTGACATTTTATGCCAATGCCCTTCCTGAAAAGACAAACGCGGTATTCTATCACCTGACGAACCTATTCATACATCTCTGCGCCGGCATTTCAATTTATTTTATTGTACTTTTAATAATTAAGGATAAAAAATCATATATCCCTTTCTTTGTTTCCGCGCTTTTCCTCGTACACCCGCTGGCTACAGAGCCCGTTAATTACATTACGGCCCGTTTTACGCAGATGGCAGCGCTTTTTAGTTTTCTGGCTTTAATATTTTTCATCCTGTATGTGAAGGGCAGGAAATTCGTATACATTGCGTTGACGCTGACAGCCTTTTTTATGGGGGTGTACTCAAAGGAAGTGGGTATGTTTTATGCGGTTGCCGGGATTTTTGTTTACAGTGTTTATTTTCTTGATTGGAAAAAACACATGAGCGGGAAGAAGGTGTTGATAATATCCGGAGGGAGTCTTTTGTTTCTGTTGTTCTTGTTTTTGTTCACGGGCGCGCTCGACAGGTTTAGAAACCCTCTCTTATGGAAGTACTTCCTGATTCAGAACCGGGTGTTCGCGCTTAAGTACTTAAGGCTCATGATTCTTCCCGTGGGGCTCAGCGTGGAGCACGGCGCAATGACGCTTGCGGGTTTTAAGTTTGACGCGGGGGTATTGCTGGGCCTGGCGGTAAATGTTTCTGCAATTGCATATGCTGTTGTCATAAGGAATAGGAAAAAAATAATTTCTTTTTCCATCATATGGATATATATCTTTCATATTCCGTATTTCTTCCTTACTTCGGGCGAAACCGCGGTGGAATACAGGACTTATCCCATGCTTTTTGGTTATGTTTTGCTTATGGGTTACTGCATTGCCAATTACATTGCCGGAAAGCGGCGCCAGAAGATTATTTTTACCGCTATTGTTATAGTTTTTGGGATTCTAACCGTTTTCCGGAACAGCCAATGGGGGGATGAACTTACCCTGTGGACCAAAACCCTGAAGACTAACCCGAATTCAAGAAGGGCGTTGAACGAAAGCGGTAAAGCGTACCTGCGTAAGGGATTCCACGATAAGGCAATAGCTAATTTCAGCAGGGCGATTGAACTGGAACCGGGGAACTATGAGGCATGGAATAACCGGGGAAACGCTTATAAGGGAAAAGACCTGATTGACCAGGCAGTATCCGATTACAGCATGGCGATAGAATTAAACCCGGGATATTACGAGGCGTACAATAACAGGGG
>JAUXBS010000228.1 GCA_030619245.1 Clostridia bacterium
AACATCAAAACATCATGTAAAAGGGGAATTTGTAGAAAAAATATCATACAATATCGCCATTTAAAACCGGACATTTCTATTTTGGTAAAAACCGGACATTTTTAAATTGGCTTGACAACAGTGAAAAAATGATTTGACTTATATAGTAATGTTGCTATAATGAAGTCTTGATTTTTAAAATTAAAGGTGAAGGAGAAGAACATGGCGGAACTAATAAACATAGACAAGTTTAATGAGGGCGCAAGGAAAACAATCCGGCCTTATTGTCTCAAGATGCTTGAAATACACGGTGATAACGTAAAATCTATTTCTATTTACGGGAGCGCGGCGGGAGAAGACTTTGTACAGGGCAAGTCAAACATTAACGTTCTTGTAGTCCTGGGAAGGATAGACCCGCCTGACCTGAAAAAAAGCCTCAAGTTAGTAGCTTCAGGAAGGAAGAAGGGGATTATTGCCCCGCTGTTTTTAACGATGGAGCATATCAGGACTTCAACTGATGTGTTCCCTGTAGAGTTTCTTGAAATGAAGGAGAATTACAGGCTGATTTACGGGGAGGATATTTTGAAGGGCCTGTCAATTAATCCTGCCAATATACGCCTTCAGTGTGAACAGCAGATCAAGGGGGGGCTCATAAGGCTTTACCAGGTTTACCTTGAAATAGGCATAAAGGAAAAGAAGACAAGGGAACTGATGATTAATTCACTTGGTTCGCTTATGCCTGTATTCCGTAATATTTTAAGATTGAAGGGTAATGATATTCCAGGCAATAAACCAGGTATCATCAGTTCCCTGAGCGAAGCGTTCTCCATTAACGGGGAATTATTGCAGAACATCCTTAAGCTGAAGAATGGGGAAAAGGTTGATGAGGGTATTGAAGCAATGTTTGGTGATTATCTTGAGGAAATAGAGAAGCTGGGTATAGAAGTTGACAGGATGAAGGTATGAGGATTAACAGGGCAGTAAGCCTATTAATTGCCGTTGCCCTTGTGGCTCTGGTTTCAGGAGCAGCCGGCGCGAAGAGGGCCGGGTTTCCCAGGCCGGCTGGTTACACCGGTGATTTTGCGGGCGTGATTGCCCCCGGTTACAGGCAGAATATTGAAGCGCTGGCTACGGAGCTTGAGCGGAAAACATCCGCGGAAATCGCCGTGGTTACCGTTAATAATCTTGACGGCATGGATATAGATAGTTACGCGGTTGACCTCTTTGAGGAGTGGGGCATAGGCAAGCGGGGAAAGGACAACGGGTTGCTGGTGCTTTTTGCTATGGAGGAAAAAAAGGTCAGGATAGAGGCCGGTTATGGCCTTGAGGGTATTATCCCTGACGGCCTTGCGGGGGATATAATAAGGCAGAAGATGCTCCCGGCATTCAGGGAGGGAAAATACGGGCTGGGGTTGTTCAGCGGCGCGGCTGTTTCTGCGGGTTTGATTGCAAGGGAAGCCGGTGTTGAACTTTCCATTTTAAGCGGGATTCCTGCTGAGCGCCTGCAGGTTAAAAAAACTGGAAAGGGAGGAATCCTCGGGAAGCTTCTTTACCTGTTTATACTATTCATGTTCTTTGGCGGAAGGATGATATTTTTCCCGATGATGCTGGGAGGCGGATTCTGGAGCGGGGGCCGTGGGGGTTTTGGCGGGGGCGGAGGTTTTGGGGGTTTTGGCGGCGGATTGAGCGGCGGAGGCGGAGCCTCCGGCAGCTGGTAGTGAAAGGAGAAGGCAATGAAGAAGGAATGGATTGTCATAGGGGTTGTCGCGTTAGTTGTAGTAATGGGAATTGGATGGTATATAGGGGGGCTGAACCGGGTGGTCAGAATGGATGAAAGCGTTTCAGAGTCCTGGGCGCAGATTGACACACAGTTAAAAAGGCGAAGCGATTTAATCCCAAACCTTGTAAACTCGGTTAAGGGATATGCAAAACACGAGAAGTCGCTCTTTAAGCATATTGCCGATGCCAGGGCGAAACTTGCGGGGGCCGGGTCGGTTTCAGATAAGATTAAGGCGGCCAACGGACTGGAGAGCGCTATTTCAAGGTTGCTCATGGTTGTTGAAAATTACCCCAACCTGAAGGCGGACAGGAGTTTTAACAAACTAATGGATGAACTTGCTGGAACTGAGAACAGGATTACGGTGGCAAGGGTCAGGTACAACAGGGCTGTTAAGGCATTCAATACCTATATACGTGAAGTTATCGGTGGTTATTTCGCAGAGAAAAGAGAATTGAAAGACCCCAAGCCATACTTTGAAATTGAGGAAAAGGCAAAAGAAGTTCCGATAGTTAAGTTTTAACCACTGGTTTTACACAGCCGACAAAATCATATTTGAAATATTTTCAGGGGAATTCTTATTAAGGAATTCCCCTGCATTTTTCCGGTATCTTTCTAATCTATTCTTGTTGCCGATAAATCCTGAAAGTGTTTTATTAAGGTCAGCTGTGCCGGTGTACTTTATCAGTACATTTTCAAATGCCTTAAAAAAATCAGACCGGGAGGGCGCCATTATGGGACAGCCCGCTCCAAGCGCCTGGAATGCCGTTGATGAAACTACCGCAAGGTTTCCCGTGGACATTTTATGCAGGATGCATATATCGGAGGCAAATAGGTAATCGTCAAATTTTTCTTTTGAAAG
>JAUXBS010000005.1 GCA_030619245.1 Clostridia bacterium
AAGAAAATTCTTGATTATACTCGTGTGTTTTTTATCAGTTCCTATTACCCGCAACTGCTGGCAAAGCTCATAAGTGGTCATATCAAGTACGGTAATTCTATATCTTTTCTTCATATACTTCCTGACAATCTCAGACAGGATAATGTAATGCTGCTTAATCTCTCCCTTTTCTATTAAGTTCATATTCCTTAATTTTTCAAGCCTGTCATACGCAAGCTCGTCAGCGGGTTTAGCCGGTTCCTTCGCGCCGAAGAAACCGCTTTCTTTTACCTTCCTGGTGAAGTAAAATATTGAGCCCCCTGTAAGGATTAAAAGCGGTACGCCAAACCACAGGAACCAAAACAGCCAGGAATGCTTTATATTAACGGGGGACTTGATATCCCGGATATCATCCTTGTCCGACTCGGAGGATTTTACGCTTTCAACAAATATGGATATTTCACCTGATTTCGCTTCCTTCTTTTCCCCGTCCTTGCCAAGCCACTTTACGGTGAACGGTTCTATTTTAAATTCACCGGTGGTAAAAGTCGTTATCAGGTACCTGAACTCATGGACCAGCTTCCCCCTCCTCCGCTTTGGGTCAAGCACTTCATAATCTTTCAGTTCGAACTGCCGGAGGGTATCGGCAATATCAGGTATTGATACGCTTATCTTTTTTCTATGGCTGATAGTAACCGTATACTTTATCTTGTCCCCTATGGTTATCTTTGGTTTATCAACCGTTGCGCTTATGGTTACAGCTGCCTTCCCCTCCTTTTTTGCAGGGGCGTTTTTCACCGTATCAGTGGCCGCTCCCAATACGATTACCTGAAATATCGATAATATGGCTACAGTTATTATAAGCGCTGGTTTGTTATTTATCTGCTTTCCTGTCATCTTCACGCTTCTTCCCTTAATCCTTAACAAATAAATCATCATATATCTTAACGTTACCCGAAATGAATGATTTCATCATGAAATCTTTCATTAATTCCTCTTGCTTCTCCTTTGTTAGAGTTGTCCTTACATTGTTCCCTGCCTCTTCAAGGGACTTCTGCCTTTCAGCGCCATCCTTATTCTCTACATAATCATCCCTGTGGGATTCATAATACAGTTCTATCTCCTTGTTAGTTATACTTATCTTGTCCTGCACTTCTTCCTTTATGAGTTTCTGCATCATCGCCGCCTTCTTTGCTTCAAATGCCTGGGATATAATATCCTTATCCCTGTCATACCCCTTCCTCTTTGCCTTCTCATAGAAGAGTTCACCCGCAATGTACTGCTGAAGGAATTCAAGCTGTTTCTCCTCATCCTCAAACATTTCCTGATAATAAACAGGCAGCTCTCCTATCTTCCTCTGCAGTTCATCCATGGTAATTTCTCTTTCACCTATCTTTGCGACAATCACCGCCCCTCTGGGAGCTTTGCCTTTCTTCTTACCGGGGGTGGTATACTGCTCCATCTCCAGCTGCGCGTCCAGTGAACGCCCGAGCCGTTCAAGGCATTCTACAGACTTCTGATTAACCTCGTCCATGAGCCCGCTGTTAGGAGCCAGTACTCTTACCTTAAGGTACGCAGCAAGAGCGTTTTCATAATCCCTCAGGTTCTCCATGTATATATCGCCCGTCAGGTATGAGAGGTTAGCCCTCTGCCTTACTGACAGGCCGGGAATTTCTGTCAGGCTCTCATATACCTCTGCCGCTTTCCTGTAAAGCCCCTTATTAAGCAGAGAATTAACGTATTCCTTTCTCTTCTCCATGTCCAGCGCCGGCCCCAGCTTCTTCTGCTGAATGAAAACCAGAACCAGCATGACTATAATAATAACGGATAAGATATAAGGTAAGTATTTTTTCATCTGAACTCCCTTCCTGCTACCTGAACCTCTTTGCCCTCAATCTGAAGAATTTCAATAAAGGCTCAATATATGGCTGGTCTGTATATATGTCTATACTGTCAAGCCCCATGGACCTGAACATCTTCTTCCTGTCCTCGAGCCTTCTATTATACTCTTCACCATACCTGTCCCTGAACAACCTATCCCCGGTATCAACCGTAACATACTGGCCGGTCTCGGAATCCTCCAGTTCAATAAACCCGACATTGGGCAGTTCCTTTTCCCTGGGGTCGGTAATGGTGACTGCTATTACATCATGCCTCCTGTTGGTTATGTTCAATGCCTTCTCATATCCTTCCCCGATGAAATCGGATATTAAAAAGGTTACCGCCTTCCTCTTGTTAACCTCGTTCATGTATTCAAGCGCTCTTGTAATATTGGTCCTCCTGTGCGACGGCTTGAAGTACAGAATCTCCCTGATAATCCTCAGTATATGAGTCCTTCCTTTTTTCGGAAGTATGTACTTTTCAACCTGGTCGGTAAATATAATCATGCCAACCTTGTCATTGTTCTTTATCGCAGAAAACGCAAGGACCGCCGAAAGTTCTGCCGCAAGTTCGCTCTTCATCTTCTCCCGGGTGCCGAAACTGCCCGAAGCGCTCATATCCACCAGGAGCATCACCGTCAATTCCCTTTCCTCAATGAACTTCTTGACGAAGGGCTTGCCGTACCTTGCCGTAACGTTCCAGTCTATAGTACGTATATCATCTCCCGGCTGGTACTCCCGCACTTCCGAGAACTCCATGCCCCTGCCCTTGAACACACTCTCGTACTGCCCCGAGAACACATCACTCACCAGGCGTCCGGTCCTGATTTCAATCCTTCTTACCTTCTGTAATACTTCTTTTGGAATCATTTCAATCCCCTCACGTTTCGCGAAAAATAAGTTGAGAGTTTACTCATGGTACTTCCACGTGGTCAAATACATTCTTTAAAATATCTTCCGACGTCGTATTCTCTGCCTCTGCCTCATAAGTAGCAATAATCCTGTGCCTTAAAACATCCATCCCTATAGTTTTAATATCCTCCGGGATGACATAACCCCTGCCCTGCATAAAGGCATATGCCCTGGCGACAGTGGCCAGGTATATGGTTGCCCTCGGTGATGCCCCGTATGAAATCAGGTTCTTTAAATCATTCAACCCGTATTCCTCCGGCTGGCGTGTTGCAAAAACAATATCAATAATGTAATTCTTTATCTTCTCATCAATGTAAACTTCGTTTACTACAGAGCGTACCTTCATAATCTTGTCGGGAGAAATTATCTTCTTGATTTTTATTTCCTTGCCCGTGGTCATCCTCTCCATTATCTGCCTTTCCTCATCCTTCCTGGGATAAGTAATTCTTAGCTTGAGCATGAACCTGTCAATCTGCGCCTCCGGCAGGGGATAGGTCCCTTCCTGCTCTATTGGGTTCTGTGTCGCAAGCACGAGGAACGGCTCTTCCAGTTTAAAGGTCTCCGTCCCTATAGTCACCTGCCTTTCCTGCATAGCCTCAAGCAGCGCGCTCTGCACCTTGGCCGGCGCCCTGTTGATTTCATCCGCAAGAATAATGTTTGAAAATATAGGACCCTTCTTCACACTGAAGCCACCGTCCTTGGGGCTGTATATCATCGTACCCACTAAATCAGCCGGCAGCAGGTCAGGCGTAAACTGCAGCCTCTGGAACCTGGTATCAATCGTGTCGGCAAGAGTTTTTACCGAAAGGGTCTTTGCCAGTCCGGGCACGCCCTCAAGAAGAACGTGGCCGTTTGCAAGTATTGACAACAACAAACGTTCCACGAGGTATTGCTGACCGACAATGACCTTTCCTATCTCTGCCATTAACTCTTTTACAAACAAACTCTCCTTCTGCACCTTTTCATTAATTGCCCTGATGTCCTGCTCCATGACTTTTTCCTCCTTAATTATAATCCTCAAAACTTTTACAAATACAGGTATGCGCCCTTATAACTCAACCTTCTCAATATTCCTTATTTCCTTCTCAATAAAGTTCCTGCCAAGAGAAACAAACTTTTCCGGGTCATCGCTGACAAAGTACTTATGTTTTACGGTTTCCCCGCCGCCCTTTCTTAACAGGTTCTTCTCATTTAAAACCCTCCTGACTTCTACTGCCGTCTCCTCCGCAGAATCCACGAGTTTCACGTTAACCCCCATAACCCTGGTAATTATTTTTTTTAAAAGAGGGTAATGAGTGCAGCCAAGAACAAGCGTATCCACTTTTTCATCTTTAAGCGGCCCAAGGTATTCCTTGGCAATCAATAAGGTGACCTGTTTATCAATCCACCCCTCCTCCACGAGGGGAGCAAACAAAGGACACGATTTAGTGAATATTTTTATTTCTGAATCTAATTTTGAAATTGCTTTTTCGTAAGATTTGCTTCTTATTGTCGCAGTTGTACCGATTATACCGACTTTCTTATTTTTCGTCAACCTCAGCGCTGCCCTGGCCCCCGGATTAATAACATCTACAACAGGAATAACAGCTCTTCCCCTTAAAGCATCTATTGCATGGGAAGAAGCGCTGTTACACGCAACCACTATTACCTTCACCCCCTGTTTTTTAAGGAATTCCATAATTCTCAGAGAAAATCTTGTAATCGTATCTCTTGACTTCGTCCCGTAAGGAAGGTGCGCCGTGTCTCCGAAATAAACAATCTCTTCATCCGGAAGCTGTTTGAATATCTCTGAAACTACCGTCAGTCCGCCAAAACCTGAATCAAATACTCCAATTGCCCCGTTCATTATTCACTCCTACCTCTCAGCCCAACTCTTGTAATCCTTAATCCCTTCATAAATAATTTTTGCCATCATGTACTGGAATCCTCTTTTTCTTAATTCCCTTTCTTCCGCAGGATTTGAAATAAACGCGGTTTCTATTAACACAGCAGGCATCTGCGCGCCCCTCAACACATGGAAACCCGCCTGCTTCACACCCCTGTTTATTAACCCTCCTTTTTTGCTGACTGATTTACTTATAAAGGAACATGCCTCGCTGGACTCGTTAACATATTCATTTATTCTCATATCCCGGAGTATTTTATACAAATCACTTGATTTTTCGTACCCTTCCTCAAGCCCCAGCACGGAATTCTCTATGTTTGCCACAGCCTGAGCTTCATCATCCGTGGCTCTTTCTGACAGAAAGTATATCTCAAACCCCCTGGTACTCTTTCTTAATGAAGCATTCGCATGAATGCTTATGAATAAATCCGCCTTCTTCTGATTGGCTATCTCCGTTCTTTGCGCCAGGGGTATAAATATATCTGAAGTTCTTGTCATTATGACTCTGCAGTTAAGATTATTTGTCAGATACCTTGCAAGCTGGCGCGCTATTTCCAGAACAATATTCTTCTCCTTTACGCCTTTTGGCCCGATTGCCCCCGGGTCTTTTCCCCCATGGCCCGGATCAATCACTATCGTCTTAATTTTTTTCCTGGCGCTCTTTATTGCCGCAACAATTTCCTCTTTTTCCCTTGTTTTCTTGACATCAATAACTATTCTCAAGGGCCTTTCCTTCTTCTCTATTATATGCCCGCCAGCATCCTTGCCAAGCCTGAGTTCTATCAAAGCAGAATCTGTCTCCTGTAAACTCACAACTTCCTCAACAATACTATCCTCAATGGTAAAAGTGCCCGATTCAGTATCGACACTACCCTTGTTCACCCTTATATAAAGTTTTTTATCTTCAATTCTGGTTGCCTTATATGTCAGGTCTTCCGATAACCTTATAACAGTACGCGTATAATTCAAATGCGGGTAAACTATTACATCCGTAATGTTTACTACTGTCATTATTTCCTCTTCTGTTTCCTGCTCTTCCCCCCTTTTTCCGGACCTGCTGATAATACGCAGGAGCTTATTTGAATAATTCCACGTAACAGTACGGCCCGCAATAGCAACAAAAGCGCTTGATAGTATCCCCTCCAGCGGCACCCAGATATTGTTGTTAATCATTACCGTACTCTTATTCATTTTTCTGCGGACCCAGTTTATAATAACGTATGGGCTATCAACAGTAAAAATAACCTTTCCTTTTTCAAGGCCCAGCGATTTCTGGCCGGGTCTCTTCCCGGGTTTAAGCTTAGCATCAAAGATACCTGCAACATCATCTATCTTCAAATACCCCTTCTTTTCAATTAGAAACATATTAATTTTTATTCCCGGCTTATCATCGACCAGCACATTGATCCTGATTTTTTCACTTTCAACCGCGCAAACATTCATTGACGATAAAATCAATCCAACAACAGCAATAACAAATATAAGTTTTTTCTTCATTCTTTTACCTTTAAAAATTTCTTTACTATATCTATAACGCTTCCCGGGGTACAGGGTTTTGCAAGGTATCCGTCACAACCATGTTCCAGGGCCTTTTCCTCATCCCCGCTCATAGCATGAGCGGTTATTGCAATTATCGGGATATTCTTTAATTCATCATCCGCCTTGATACGTTTAGTTGCCTCCCAGCCATCCATTTTTGGAAGTGAGAGGTCCATTAATATAATATCAGGTTTTTCCTGTACTGCCTTTTCAATACCATCTTCGCCATCAACTGCTTCCACAACCTCATAACCGTAATGAATCAACACGGTTCTGATAACCTCGCGATTATCCACGTTGTCTTCAACAAGAAGCACCTTTTTCATGCCTTCTCCGCCTTCCCGGTTTTATCTTCTTTTTTCATCACAACCGGTATTTTTAAGGTCAACGTTGTTCCCCTGCCAAAAACGCTTTCTGCCCTTATCTCCCCTTCCATGATGTCAATCAGTTTCTTTGTTATGGAAAGCCCCAATCCCGTACCGCTGTATTGCCTGGTGGATGAACCATCAACCTGCCTGAACTCATCAAATATATAAGGCAGGTCCTCTTCCTGTATGCCAATACCCGTATCCATAACTTCTATTTCAACCTTACCGTCAGACTTATCTGAGCTTGCCCCAATTTTTATCTTCCCTTCCCTGGTAAACTTAATTGAGTTAGTAATCAGGTTAACCAGAACCTGCTTCAACCTGTTCCTGTCTGTGAACAGTTCAGGAACATTATCATCCACGCTCTTTTCAACCACAAAGTTCTTCCCCTGTACCAGTGGTTCCAACGTGACAATTATTTCATCAATTAACAACTTAAGTTCGAATTTCGAAGGACTCAGCATTATCTTCCCGGCCTCAATTCTTGAGAGGTCAAGTATATCGTTTATCAACTGAAGTAATGCCTTTGCGTTCTTCCCTATCTTATTAAGAGCATCCCCCTGTTTTTCAGAAATATCACCATAAATCTTTTCCTCCATTAATGCTGAAAAACCAATTATGGCATTCATGGGAGTCCTTAACTCATGCGACATATTTGCAAGAAACTGAGACTTTAACCTGTCAGCTTCCTTCAACTTTATATTTTTTTCTTCAATTTCCTGATGGGCTTCCTTCAAATCCCTGGTGGCGGCATTTATCTTCTCACCAAGCCCGCCGTATGACTCATTTAATTTTTCAGCCATCTTGTTAAATTCGCTGGCAAGTTTTTCTATCTCATCTCCTGTCTTAATGTTCAGGCGGTAATTAAGGTTGCCGGCTCCTATCATTTCAGCTCCGTGCTGCAGGTCATGAATTGGCTCAGTCACCATTCCGCCGAAACGAACACTGAAGAACAGGGCGACAGCAAGCTCTGCAAATGTAAGAATTATAAAAAATATCTTTAACTGTATCAAATTAGCGTATGCATTCTTAATCGGCTGCTGAAAAATAACACCCCATTTTGAAAGATGCGTTAACTTGTACGCTGCCAGCATTTTTCTGTTTTTGTAATCCAGAACTTTTTTTACCCCGGTCTCGCCCCGGATCACCTCCTTCACAATCCCCTCATCCTCACTTAAATCATTCAACAGCATCCTTTCATCCGGGTGCGCAAGGACGACCCCCTTCCTGTCAACGATGTATATATAACTGTTTTCATCCGGCTTTACCTTATCCAGCATCCTGGAAAGCGTTTTTAAATCAATCCCTCCCACGAGGGTCCCTAAAATCCTGCCAGCGCTGTTTTTCACGGGCGCGTAAACCACCACCACAGCAGGGTCACGTATATAATTGGAATAAAACACATCAGATATCCCCGGTTTCACAGTATCAATACTCGCTGCCGCCGAGAACTTCTTGCCGATGATGCTTTTATTCCGGGGATAGACTGTCTTTACTACCCCCCTCCTGTCCTCTGCAAGAATAAAGGTAAAGTTCTTGTACCTATTCTTTATGCTGGAAAACCTGCTCCTTAACTTGGGAAAGTTCCAGTACTCCATTCCTTCAATAATCGTTGGTTGGTGGGCTGCATCAATAATCACCTTCTGGCAATCAATAACGTACTGGTCCACGAGCTTAATGAGGCTTTCCTCCAGGGCAGAACGACTGGAACGAACCTGCTCTTTAATAGTGTTTTGATAAAGAAGGAGCGTGCTATAGCCCAGAACAACAGGAAAGAGCGCTATAATGAAGAGTAAGATAACTATCTTTTTTCTTATGCTAAAAAATATCCTGTTTTTTTTTAGACGGTTGATGAGGCTCATATTAAATGCTTAATATAGTGTAGTGTCTCTTAAATTCCTTCACATTTGCGATAGGTATTCTAAGCATAGTCAAGAGGTGAGGTGTATCCTCTGCGACACATAATCGATGAACGACGCAAGCTATGTTTAAAAAACCCCGCCTTCCGGGAAAGCCCTTCTTGACCGGCTTCTTCGTCACTCCCCCCTTAAATCCGGCTCAAATCCATACTTTCAAATGTCAAAGTATTTAAGAGGCCCTACACTAGTATCCTTTCTATTTTTTCCATAAGGCGATCCCAGTCAACCGGTTTCAGAACGTAATCAACCGCTCCAACCTCAAACCCTTTTTCAACATCGTTAATCAGTTCCTTTGCCGTTATGAAAATAATGGGAATCTTTTTCGTGCTTTTATCGCCCTTTATTATCTTGCACAGAGAAAAACCATCAACTCCCGGCATGGCAACATCAAGAAGTATAATATCAGGTTTTTCCCTGCGTATAAGTTCAATACCTTTAACAGGGTCAAGAGAACCCAGGAACCTGTATCCGTTTGCTTTTATTCTCGATTCGGTAATCTCCATAGCATGCTGGTCATCGTCTATCAGCAGTATCTTGGTTCTTGATTTATTTTTCATTTTTTATTGCCCGTTTTAGGAAACAGCATTAAATTGATTCCAAGCATCATCTGTTTCAGGTCAAACGGTTTTGTAATGTAGTACTCTGCCCCGTACTTATAACCGGCAAGCACGTCCTCATCCTTATCTTTTGACGTAAGCATTATTACGGGTATACCGGAAGTTAAGGGATTCTCCTTTAACTTCTGCAAAGCCGTTATCCCATCCATTATAGGCATCATGATGTCCATAATGATTAAATCAGGTTTTATGGTTTTTGCCTTTGCAATTGCCGTTTCTCCTTCTAAAGCAGTAATGATTTCATGATTCTTGCTTTCAAGGAAATCTTTTACTAATTGCAGGCAATCCTTATCATCATCGACTACAAGAATTCTTTTTCTTTCCATTATTTACTCCATAATTAAATCTTGAATCAATGGAGGCGAGCGGAATCGAACCGCTGTCCAGAAGCATTTCAGTAATACGTCAACAAGCTTTGCTTATATTTTAATCTCATGCCAGCCATCTCCCATAAGCAGGATACGGAAAGCACCAGCCTTTAAAACTTCATCCCTTCCCCCAAGGCAAAGGAAGAAACCATTCCGTTTTTATTGCACTCATCCCCGCCCAACGGACAGGACAGTGAGAGCGTAATTCCTTAAAAGGAATTAAACTGCTAGCTTATTAAGCTGCACTTAAAATTTACTGTCGATTGATTAACGAGCCTTCGACAAACCTCGGCCTGCAGTACTACTTCCATAAACCCCTGTCGAAACCTGTGCGCCCCCCTTCCTGTGAATCCTCCTCCCCTCATGGGGGAAACACATTTTCCCCCGTGTTGACGTTCGCTCAGCAAGCTTTCGCTCACTGTCTCCCCTTTTTGTGGATTCTTTTTTTACCTTCCTGTGAATCCTCCTCCCCTCATGGGGGAAACACATTTTCCTGCATACAAATAATTTATCTTCTTTTCAAAACCCTTCTTATTTCCCTGTCTGATTCACGCTTCTTGATGTCATCTCTTTTATCGCGCTTTCTTTTTCCTTTTACAAGCCCAAGGGAAACTTTTATCTTGCCATGGTTCAGGTATAACTGAAGAGGAACCAGGGTTAACCCTTTTTCCTGCACCTTGCCGGTTAACTTCCTTATTTCGCTTTTATGTAAAAGCAGTTTCCTTTTTCTTTCGGGATTGTAATCCTTGCACCTGGTTTTCTCATACAGGCTTATATGCACCTTCTGCAGGAAAACTTCACCGCTTTCTATGAGCGCATACCCATCCTTCAGTACTGCCTTGCCGCCTCTTACAGATTTCACTTCATTACCTGTAAGGACTATCCCTGTTTCAAAAGACTCTGCTATATGATAATTGCGCTTTGCAGCCCTGTTATCAGCAAATACCTTGCCCATTTTTACAATAATATCAAAATTTATAGTTATTTTCAAATAAAAAATACTTATAAAGATATTTATATATTATATAAAGTGAGAAATAAGGATATGTTTCATTATCGTAAATTTTAATGAATCTTTATATTTCTTGACTTTTATTATAAATTAATTTAATATTATCAGGTATTTCGTTCTTTTGCCGAAGTGGCGGAACTGGCAGACGCGTACGGTTCAGGGCCGTAAGCACTTAATGTGTGTGGGGGTTCAAATCCCCCCTTCGGCATTTATTTTGCATGTTTGTGTATATTCGTAGAACTTAGCAGCCCCCGGCTGCATTACCTCCGGATACCGGGGATTTTTAAGGCAATACTGCTTTTATATGTTCCGCAACCTTCCTTTCAGGCTTATCGGAACCTGCCATGACAGTGTAGGAACCCTCCCGGAATACCTTCGGTGTGTACTTTCTTCCCCTGATGCGTATGGTATAAAGAACCTCCGAATTTGATTCGTTGATTACCTGTATAACAGGATTATCCATTTTGAAATCCATTTCGGGCAAATGCGCCTTCACTCCCGTTCCATAGTTATCCTCCTGCTTTATGGTTTTTGGCCAGCCCTCGTACTGGTCTTCCAGGTTGCCGGGGTCCGATCCCCTGGGATAGCACTCGAAGGTTATGGTACGTTCGTTCTTGTTAAAGCGGGCAATGCTATAACCCGTGGAAGTTTTGTCGAAATTGCCTCTGATGGGATTGTTCATTTTCACTGAAGGGTTGGCAACGGCCCACACTGTGATATGGTTACCGAAACCATCAAGGTATTCCCCGGTGTATCCGGGCATACCGTCCACCCGGTTGTTCCCGGGTTTAACAGGATTCCAGTAACGTACCCAGAAATTGGATATAGAAGGGCAGCACAGCGAGTACCCTGCATCGTTCCACTCCTCTATCCCGTGGTGAATGATGCTTGCCAGGTGCTGGTCTCCTGCCAACATTACGGCAAAGCCTTTCCGAATTTCACGCAGTGCCCTGTTCCTGCCGGATTGCGGCCATCCATTGGAATCGGTATCCTGGTCGAATTCCTTGTTTGGTATATTCTCGTTAAAGGTCTGCAGATTGGTAAATATGGTCTGCGACAGGACTGCCTTCATTTCCACGTTGCTGCTCCAGTCCATTGCCCATTCCCTCAGGAACTCAAGCTGTCTTTCACCCAGGAGCCGAGCCCCGTCAACGTCTGCTTTTCCAGGGTCGTACCCGGAGTTCTGTATATGCCCGTCCCATATGTCCGCAGTGGTTATAATTGTATTGGGTGACTTGAACTTGCGGTCTTCTATTATTGCAAAGCTGATACCGCCCAGGTTCATGGGTGCGTAATACACCCCTATACCCTGATGGACCGGTGTGGAATCGTACGGGTCCGGCAGGTGGCTTACCTGTGTGCGTTCCACCATATTTACGAACCCGGGGCTCATCACGTACCCGCCGTTATTCCAGTTGCCATCCGGTGAGGGACGGCCGTCCCATCCCCACAGGTTTGGATGGAAAACGTCATGGTCGTCCGGCAGGCAAATACATGGAGTATCTTTTACAATATCCCTGAAGGCCCAGCACCACAGCTGCCACCTGCTCTGATAATCTATCCTGGCTATATGCTCGGGTTTCCTTCTTGACCAGTCTTCGTATACCTGGTCGCCGGTGAAGACGAGCAAATGCGGTTTCGTTGACCGCGCATGCTCTACTATTGAATTGTGGGGGAACTTCACATTGGCATCCGTCCAGCGGATATTGTCACCGTAACAGTCCCAACCGGGTTTTATAGCCATGATAGCGTTACCGGTAAACACGGCCACCTTTATCTCATTTTCGTTAAGCGGGTCCGGCTGTATGGTTCCTTCCCATATATAGTCCGTCCCGTTTTCATCCGCCATAGAATAAACCACCCTGTACTGTTTCTTTTTAGCGGGGTCCCAGTTCTCTATCCTGAAAAGCACCGTGTATGAATCCGCTATTATTTCCTCCGTTGCGGCTGCCTTCCAAGCCTGGCCCTCATTGTCCCTGAGTTCAAGGGTTACCTTTTGATTATATTCCCGGGCAAGCATTGCCATCTGGGCAGTGAGCTTTAACACCTTGTCATGCACAGTGTACTGAGCGCACAGTATCGGCCCGAATATCCTGTCCTTATTATATTCCACCCTGCTGCCGCCAACCTTCCAGTCCCTGAACCAGTAATGGTATACTTTAATACCGGTATTTGCCACCAGTGCGATATTGCCCTCCAGTTTCACGGAGTCATAATCCTTTAATGTAGCCCTGCTCAGCAATTCGTCCGTACCGTCACTGTACACGGAAAGGGTTATGTCACAGCCCCCATTTTCCGAAGGCTTCAAACTTAGCCTGAGTTCAACGTCTTCGTGCTTCTTTCCGGCGAAACCTTTGCCCTCAATGGAAGTAGCTTTAAGCTTTTTATGTCCGGCTGCATCATAGTTCCCGCGGAAGGCCGCCCTGCCTTTACCGTCAACTCCGGCTATAATGCCCCCCAGTTTCCCGGGGCTGTGGTGGACCAGGGCCGCGGCCCGGTAATCAATTTCACCGGAACCGGCGCCCAACAGGAATCCACTCCAGGAATTCTCCTTTAAACTCCCCTCCTCTATAAGGCCTGTCCTCACGCTCATGGTCAGTTCACCTTTCTTCTTCAGGGCGCAGGGCAGGAGGTGCACCGTCCGCATGGGCAGTGAACTGTCCACGCATTCCAGCCTGCCATTTGATATCCTCCAGTCCCTCATGAGGTTGGACCAGTATTCGGGGCCTATCCACCGCTGTGTAATGTTTTCAGGCCATGCACTCTGGAAGACGGTTTCCGAATGAACGGAAAGTTGTACTAAAAATAACAATAGAAACGTAATTAAAAAAATGACCTGCAACTTCTTCCCGGATGAATTTAACATATGCCCTCTTCCTTATACTTTACCACTGCAACTGACCTTACAGTGAAGTTCTCCCCTTTTTCCTGCATACTTGTGTATATTCGCAGAATTTACAGGCGCTTTCCGACTCCGCAGGCTTGAACTCCCGGTTTTTTACCTTCTTGATAATCCCCTTGATTTTTTCCTCTATATCCTTTTCCTCATCACTGCTGATATCCAGGTCCACGAGTTCATTACTCCTCAGGAACCACAGGCTTAACTTCTTTACCGGATTACAGCCAAGCAGTTTTTCCGCGCCCCATTTGTACACAGCCAGCTGGAATTTCTCCTTCTTTTTACTGCCTGTCTTGTAATCAATAATACGATAGCCGTCACCGGTAGCGTCTATCCTGTCTATGGTCCCCCTCACTTCCCATCCATCAATGAATAAACTGAACGGCTGTTCCAGGAGCACAACGTTTTCCGGCTTGTTGTTTTTATTGTTAATGAAGTTCTTCAGTAAATCTTTTGCTTCCCCGCCGTAGGCCTCCTCACTTTCCTTCCCGGTTTTACCGTAAGCCCCGGCAAGTTCACAAAACCTGTCTTTTACCCTTTTATCATCCCATTTAATGTTTTCTTTTAAATCTGACATGTACTCTTCCAGTACCATATGAATTATCGAACCAAACGTGTAACCCTCCATTAACGGCCCTTCCCCCGGGGCAGCCTCTGCTTCAGTCTCAAACGGGAGGTTAAAAACATAACGGTATTTATACCTCAGGGGACAACGTTCATACATAACAAGTTCACTTACAGAAAAATGCCCCGGAGATACTCCCGGGAGAACCGGAGGCTTATAGGTTGTGAACAGATTTTCCTCAACCTGCCTTGCTGATACCGGCTGCAACTTTTCTTCTTCCGGCTGCAGGTAATGCCGGCCCTTCCATTCCTCATCATCCTTCCTGAAACCCTTTCTCCTGTCAACGATTAAATCCACAAATTCCGGCAATAATTTCTTGTCCTTATCAACAAACATCTCCAGGAACCTGCTCATCTTCCTGTTCCCCGCCAGGCTGCCGGAAAGTATCAATTTCCGCTCAGCCCTTGTCATTGCAACATAAAGCAGCCGCATTTCTTCCGGATTAACCTCACTGCCGCCCCTCCCCTTCCGGGTGTCTTTTTGTTTGATAACCTCTTCGGGGCTGTATGAATAAACCTCGCTCTTTCCGCCTGAAGGGAAAGCCCTGTCCCTTATATCCGCCACGAACACCACGGGGAATTCCAGCCCCTTTGCCTTGTGAATGCTCATTATATGAACTGCATTTTCCTCACTGAGCCTTGCCTCGCTTTCAACGGATTCCTGCCCTGTAACCTCTTTCAGGTACGCGATGAAATCAGCAAGCGTGGAAAATACATTCCTTTCCTCAAATTTCTGGACAAGGGCATAAAGTTTCTTAATATTAGCAAGGCTTCTCTTCCTTTCACCCGGAAGAAGCGAATGGCAGTAATGCAGGTAATTACTCTCTGTAATTACCCGGTAAACAAGGAGCGATAAACTGCTTGCCCTCTTCCTGAAAAGGAAATCATTGATGAATAACCCGGCATCCTCAAGAACTGATTTTACATCACCCTCTATTTTTATTTCATCCAGCCCGGACAGGGCATCGAAAAGAGGAGAATGCCTCCTTAAAACCCTCTTCTCTTCCTCATCATATTCCTCTTTAATATTTAACACCGTCAATTCAGCAAGCGTGGAATTCTTTATCCTGTAAAGCGGCGAACGCAGTACCCTTACAAGTGACAGGTCATCAAAGGGATTGTTGATTACACTGAGGAGCGCCACTATGTCCCTGATTTCAGGCCTTTCGAAATAACCCCTCCCCCCGCTTGTAATAAACGGTATGCCGTATTTCCGGAGAGCGTTTTCAAATATTGATACCGGGGTTTTGACGCTCCTTAACAGGATTGCGATTTCACTCAGCTTATCTACTTCTTCATCACGGCGCAGCTCAATAATCCTCCTGGCAATGAACTCCGCTTCAGCCTCCCTTGTTTCTGCCGGGAAAATCTCGCAGCAGCCCCCTCCTCCCCTCTTTTTGGAATTTATTGGTTCATATTCCTTCATGGCCCGCCCGGACACCTTATTGACAACCTCAAGAACCTCGTTGCATGAACGGAAGTTTTCGGTGAGCCGGATAACGACGCTGTTCTCACCGTCAAAGCTCTCCAGGTTTTCAGGTTTCGCCCCCCTGAACCCATAAATCGACTGTTTCACATCGCCCACGATGAAGTAATTATCAGAAAACATCCTCAACAGTTTATGCTGCAGGGGAGTTGTATCCTGGTACTCATCAACGAGAACGTACCTGAACTGTTTCCTGTACTTTTCTTTTATTGCTTCTTTCTCAGTCAGCATTTTAAGAGTTTCCAGCAAAAGCCCCGAGAAGTTAAAAAGATTTTTGTCCTTCATCTCCTGCTCGTAAAGTGAATATATTTTACTTATAAGCCTGCACAACTCCCTGTTTTCCTCTTTTGCTTTCTCCTGCATCAGCAGAAAGCCTCTCGATGAAATCGCATTGTTCCTCAACTGGATAATATACCTGTACAGGTCCTCAATAAAACTGTCTATGCTTTTATCCACCATAACCTGCGGAAGCCCCTTATAATTGAACGTCCTCCCGCATACCCTGATAAACAGCAGTTTTTCCTCAACCTCATCAAGTATGCGGAACTCCGGGTTAATTCCCAGTTCAAGAGCATTCTCCCTTAAAATGCGGTTGCAGAAGGAATCAATGGTTGAAACATATAGTTTATTCATGAGAACCCTGCAGTTATCGCGTGATAACTTGTTGAATTCCGCCTCCAGGCGGCCGCGCATCTCTCCTGCCGCCTTGTTTGTAAAGGTCACAGCAAGGATGCTTTCCACGGCTCTGCCATCTTCCATCCCTTCCGCCTTCAGTGATGAAAATATTCTAAGGAACCTTTCAACAAGAACGGTAGTCTTTCCCGTCCCCGCGCCTGCCCTTACACAGACGATTCCCTCAAGTGTTTCTATGGCTCTTTTCTGTTCCCCGGTTATTTCCTTCATTGTTCCCCATCGCAAAGGAATTTCCAATCGCACCTCTTGCATTCCCATTTTTCCCGGGCCTTCTGCGGGTAACTGCCCCTGCGGATTTCCTTAACAGCCTCCCTTATGCGGCCCGCGGCCTTTTTAAGCGCCTCCGTGCTTGATATTGATTCCCTGAACTTGTATTCCTCCCCGAGTATTACTTCTGCCTTTATCCTTGCCCTGTCCCTGTCCAGGTCCTTGCGCAGCCAGTAAATGGAAAGCTTTCCCACATTTATTTTAAGGCCCTCCCTGGCCGCAAAATAATAAATGGGAAGCTGATAATTCTCCCCATCCCTCATCATTCTGCACAGTTTAAACTCCATATCAGCGCCCTTGCCCGTCTTATAATCAATGACTTCATAAGCGCCGTCGTCCAACCGGTCTATCCTGTCAATCCTGCCTGTAAATACACTCCCGTCACATTCCCACCTGAAAGGTTTTTCACATGCCTCAACCTTAAATGAATTTTTACTGTTTGCCGCAACATCCAGGTATCTTGCAAATACCCGTTCAGCAAGGCTCCTGTAAACTTCTCTTTCAAAAACAGTATCAAACTCCATGCTCTCAGAAAACCCCTTCCTGATTTCCTTTCCTATATATTCCCTGGCTTTCTCCTCCTTCATCAATTCCGCCCGGTTATACTTCTCATGGAATCCCGCGAGTATCCCGTGAACAACATGCCCAAACGCCATCTGTGGTTTATGGGGCAGCCAGATATGTATTAATGAAGTAAAGAAGAACTTTGCCGGGCACCGGCCATGTGATTCAAGTTTGCTTGCGGAAAATGTGAAACCCTCCGGTAACTTTACCCTGTCACAGAGCGCACCGGTGGAATACCGGTTTCTTACCCTTCCCAATGCTTCGTATTTCTTCCGGAATCTTTTCTTCAAAATAGACTCAAGCTCATTATTATCCGTCCTTACCCAGGCGCCTGCCAGGTCATCAGCAGTCAGTATGCCGCTCTCCTCTTCAACCCCGAGCACTGACGGCACATCAAACAACTTGAAACCGGTCCCGGAATTAATAACCTCCTCCACGTATGAAGACCTGCGTATTTCCTCCCCGCCTTCACCGCCTTCCGCGAAAGTAAGGAACAGTTTTTCATTTGCGCGGCTGCAGGCAAGCCTGAATATCCTTTTTTCTTCATTTATATGGGAAAGCGTGTCTATAACAGGTTCAAGCTTTAATCCTTTTTTCTCTTCATTACTTAAAAGGCTTGATACCGGCAGGTCCCTTGGGAACCTGCCTTCCACCACTCCGGTTACAAACACCACGGGAAAAAACCTTCCCCTGGAATGCTGGACGGTCATTATTTTTACGGTATCCTCTCCGGGCTCAAAATACACCGTTTCGTCCCTCCCGTAAGAAGCTAGTATTTCATCAATATAGCTCATGAAATCAGAAAAAGAAGAACGCCCCTCTACCCTCCGGAAACTTTCAACTATTTTTATAAAATAATTCAGGTTCCTTGCAATCTTGCTGTTTTCACTCCCCTCCCGGATGTACCCGAATTCCATGAACACCCTGTAGAGCAGTTTCTCAATGGGTAATTGTTTTAAAGACTCCCGTAACTCAGCCATTATCCCGCCAAGCATTTCAAGGGACCCAACGGTCTTTTTACTTACCCTGTTTTTCAAATCATCCCTGAGGGGAGGTTCAAGAGCGTCAACCAGGGAAATTCTCTTCCTTTCAGCGAATGAAATAAGCCGTTCCACTTCAGGGGGGTCTATTCTTAACCCCGGAGCGCAAAGGAGCCGCACGACATTATCATCGGCTGATTCACTTTCCCCCCGGATAAGTTTAAGGATGGCAATAATCTGTATTATTTCAGGTTGTTTGAAGAAGGCAATGCCTCCCGTAACCGAATACGGAAGCTCATAAATCTTCATTGCTTCCTCAATATTCCTTACATCCCTTGACATACCACGGACCAAAATCGCTATATCACCGTAATGATACTGCTTCCTTGTAAGTTTATACGCCTGCCGGGCAACAAACAGCGCTTCCTCGTTGTTCCCTGAACATCTTATCACCTTTTTGCCGGGGTTGCGCCTTATCTCATCCGACAGTTCAATTTGTACCGGATTGAAAGCATTAATAAATGCGGTTTTAATCTTACCCGGCATTGCCCCGCGGAACATGAACACCCCTTCATCCTCAGCGCCGCTTACCAGGACTTTCCTGCCCCCCTCCGCGAGCAGTGAAAAGAGCCGGTACTGATTGAAGTCTATATTCTGATAATCATCTAACAGAAATATCTTAAACCTGCCCCTGTACGCTTCCAGCACTTCCGGATGCTCGGAAAAAAGTTGTATGGTATTGAGCACCAGGTCCCTGAAATCCATGAAGTTGCCTTTTCTAAGGTATTCATTGTAACTCTTATAAATCATTGCCAGGTCGGAATATTTTGGTTTGCCCTTATCAGGAAGAATGCTTTGATTGTTCAACTTAAGCAGGTCTATAAAATCAACTACTTCATTGATAAACCCTTCTGTGCTTTTCACGCTCTCATAGTATTTCAAGTCCAGGCCGGCAGTAACCTTCTTTAACACGAGTTTTTCTTCAAGCCCTTCTATTACATGGAAATTGGGATATATTCCCTTGATATCATTGTAATGCTTGCGTAATATTTTCTTTGAAAAAGCCGTAAAATTACTCAACCATAGTTCCCTGTACCCTTTACCCAGCAAAGGGCTCAAGGATGTTCTCAAATCCTCTTCATGCTCCGTAAAACACAACGCCTCCTCCGGCTTAACTTCACCCGTAGAAAAACAATACTGCAGGGTTCTTACCAACACCTCTGTCTTACCGCTGCCGGCAGGCCCGGATACAAGAACAGCCCCGTCCCCTGAGGTAACCGCCTTATGCTGCTCTCCTGTTAAATTCTTCAGTATATTATCTTTGGTCATTTTATTAATTTATTCTAGTGTAGTGTTACTAACACCAGGAAAGTCATACGGTAATCTAGTGTAGTGTTACTAACATATCTTTACATATGCTGGAAGTATTTTGCTTCATCGTCAAGGAACGAAGAGTGAGAATACTGTACGTATGTGAACGATGAGTGACGCCGACGATGGACAAAAGACGACAGCCCTTCGGGAAGG
>JAUXBS010000145.1 GCA_030619245.1 Clostridia bacterium
TGGGATCGTTACCGGCATGTCCCACTCCTATTATTACTCCTATGCGGTTAAGGTCCTCCTCCTCCAGGTTAATACCGGAATCTTCTATTGCGAACTGGCTGGCAATAACCGCAAATTGAGCGCTCCGGTCCATCTTCTTTGCATCTTTCTTTATAATATACCTCGAAACATCAAGGTTCTTTATTTCTCCAGCTATACGACTGGTGTATTTGCTGGCATCAAAATATGATATTTTATCAATGCCGCTCTTGCCGCTGATTAGCCCATTCCAGAACTTTTCATTGCCGACCCCGATGGAAGTCAAAGGCCCGAGCCCGGTAATAACAACCCTGTTGTTTCTTCTTGTTCTTCTTCCTGTCATTCCCTGTTTAATATCCGTTTCATATACCCTGTACTTCTTGTAAACCCTTGCCCCGAGTTTTTCTCCGCTTCGAATCACAATAAGGTTGTCTTCAAGTATCCAGGAACCTTCGTTTGTTTTAAAACCCAGTTTCATGGCATTTACCAGGGTTTTGTAATATATCAGTCCTTCTATACCCCTGTTCCTGTACTTCTTCACTACGCCAAGAACCATCATCCGCATTTCTTTTATCTTCTTCTTGTAATAAAGAAACTTAATAATTCCCGGCAAATTCAGTTTGCCATTAATCTTTTTTATAACTGTATTATAATACGGAATCACAATGGAAATCCCCACCGGCTCATCATTCACCGTGACAATAAGCGCCAGCCCGGGAGCAAGCAATGGCTTTAAATTCTTCGCCAGGTCATAAAACTCTTCATGTGTCCAAGGGACAAATCCCCAGTTCTTCTCCCAGGCATGATTGTACACATATTCAACACTCTTTGATTCTTCCTCGTAATTCTTCAGGTCTATAGGCCTTATCTTCAACCCGGGAATTCTTGAAGCGATTCTTTTTTCAATCTTGCTATAACGCTCTACCGAAACATTCTCCAAATCCCCTATCATCGCCACCAGGTCCTTTGCCTTCCTCATCCCGTACTTTTTCATTAAATCATGATAATATGGAGGATTGTACGGCATCATCAGGTACGGGCTTGAATCATAACCCTCAAAAAGGAATGCAACCTCATCATTGGTGGACGGGCTGAACGGCCCGCTCATCTTTTCAATGTCATTCTTCAGCAGCCATTTCTTTACGCTGTCAAGCAATCCCTTAGCAACTTCAAAATCATTAATACATTCAAAGAACCCAAAGAATCCCACTTTCTCATTTTGGAACTCTATATAATTATGATCTATCGTCCCTGAAATCCTGCCCACTGCCTTCTCTCCCCTTTTTGCTATGAACAATACTTTTTCAGCATGAAACCAGAAAGGATTCTTGTCTCCAAGAACATGCTTGATATCCATATCAAGCTTTGGCACCCAGCAGGGATCACCCTTATACAGGTCATGTGGAAAGTTTACAAACTCCCTGAAATCCCTCCTGCTTTCCACGGCTTTTATTATCAATGTATCTTCCATTTTTTTCCTTTTATTACAGTTTCAATCATCATAACAGCCCGCTTCGTTTCAAGAACATCATGCACGCGTAATATGCTTGCCCCATTAAGCATACTCCACACATTAAGCGCAACCGACACCCCTTTCCTCCTATCAGGCTCCAATCCAAGAACCTTCCCGATAAATGACTTCCGGGATAAACCTATTAAAACAGGCCTTCCAAAAGACCTGAATTTATCAAGGCCCTTCAAGATTTCAAGATTATGACTGACCGTCTTGCCAAATCCTATTCCCGGATCCAGTATGATACAGTTTTCGTTTATCCCGTTATCACGGCAGAAAGCCATCTGCTTCCTGAAAAATCTTCTAATATCCTCCACAACATTCCCGTACTTCGGGTTCCTCTGCATATTCCCGGGCACTCCCTGCATATGCATAAGACAAACCGGCACCCTGTAATCCCGTACAACCTTTACCATGCCCTTATCCATGCGCATTGCAGAAATATCATTGATTATACCCGCTCCCGAATCAACTGCCTCTCGCGCAATCTGCGCCTTGCAGGTATCAACGGAAATGGGGACCTTAACCTTCTTTGCGATTTTCCTGATAACAGGGATAACCCTCTTCCTCTCTTCATCAAGAGGAACAGGCTCGGCGCCGGGACGGGATGACTCACCCCCAACGTCAATAATGTCAGCGCCATCCTCAACCATGCGCTCAGCGTATTCCACCGCCCTGTCAAGGCTTTTATACCTGCCACCGTCAAAGAACGAATCAGGGGTAACATTAAGTATCCCCATCAGTAAAGTTTTTTTTGACAAATCAAGCAAACGACCGTTACACCTTAACTTTAAACCGCTCTTTTTATCCATTACTTATTGTTTATAAGCGACATGGCTTCGTTACGGGTGCGCGCATCTTTAAGAAACGTCCCGCGGACTGCGGAAGTTATCATCCTGGACCCTGGTTTTTTCACTCCCCGCATCGTCATACAGAAATGTTCTGCTTCAATTACCACCATGACACCCCGCGCCTTCAACTCCTTCATCATAACATCCGCAATCTGAGTGGTCACCCTCTCCTGTACCTGAAGCCGCCTTGTAAAAACCTCTACGACCCTTACTATTTTACTTACACCGACAATTTTATTCTTAAATGGAATATAAGCAACATGCGCCTTGCCCACAAAAGGCAGCATATGATGCTCGCACATTGAATACAACGGGATATCCTTTACAAGTATTATTTCCTCATAGTTCTCCTGCTTATAAAAAACCTTAAGATGCTTCCCGGCATTATCCGAATACCCTGAAAAAATCTCTTCGTACATCCTGACAATCCGTTCAGGAGTCCCCTTTAGCCCTTCCCTGCCGGGCTCCTCGCCGATTGCCTCAATTATCATCTTTACCGCATTTTTTATCTTCTTCTTATCCAGTTTCATTTCCTTCTCTTCTTCTTTTTCACAGTTTTACGGTTACCGGGGTTTTCCCCTGAAGCCTTCTTCTTCATACCGAGAATACTTATTACCTCTTCCCCGCTAAGCGATTCCCCTTTTACGAGTGTTAAGGCGAGTTTCTCCATTTTGCCCCTGTTCTTTGTAAGAATATCCTTCGCTCTTTTTTTACAAGAGTCTATAATCTTCCTGACTTCTTCATCTATGGTTTCAGCAATTTTTTCGCTGTATCCCTTCCCTTTTGCAATTTCCATACCCAGGAAGGTTTCTTCCTCCTTATCCCTTAATGTTACAGGGCCTATACGGTCACTCATTCCCCATTCGCATACCATCCTGTGCGCCAATTCAGTCGCCCTGCGCAAATCATTTTCAGCTCCTGTTGTAACTTCCTTGAAGAACAACTCCTCTGCAGTCCTGCCGCCAAGCAGAACCGTCATCTTGTTTAAAAGCTCCGTTTTTGTAATCAAATACTTATCTTCCATGGGGAGCTGCAGGGTATACCCCAGAGCGGGCCCTCTTGGAACAATAGACACCTTGTGAACCGGGTCGGTTCCTTCAAGCATCGATGCAGTAACCGCATGTCCGGACTCATGATAGGCAATAATTTTCTTTTCCCTGTCTGATATCACCTGGCTCTTTCTTTCGGGGCCGGCCATCACCCTGTCAATTGCCTCCTCCATTTCGCTCATCTCCACAGCTTTTTTCTCATGCCTTGCCGCCAGGAGCGCTGCTTCATTAACGATGTTGGCAAGGTCACTCCCCACAAAACCGGGCGTCCTCCTGGCAATAATGCTTAAATCCACGCTTTTATCAAGTTTCACTTCCCTTGCATGAACCTTGAGTATAGCTTCACGCCCCTTTATATCCGGGCTGTGAACCGCAATATGCCTGTCAAACCTTCCGGGGCGCAGCAGCGCGGGGTCAAGCACATCCGGCCTGTTAGTGGCGGCAATGAGTATTACTCCCTGCCTTGTATCAAAACCATCCATTTCAACCAGTATCTGGTTCAATGTCTGTTCCCTCTCATCATGACCGCCGCCGATACCCGAAAACCTCCTCCTGCCAACCGCATCAAGCTCATCAATGAACAACAGGCATGGAGCGTTTTTCTTCCCCTGATTGAACAGGTCGCGCACCCTGCTTGCCCCAATCCCAACGAACATCTCAACAAACTCCGAACCGCTCGAATTGAAAAACGGTACACCTGCTTCGCCCGCAACAGCTCTTGCAAGGAGCGTTTTACCTGTACCCGGAGCGCCGTATAACAACACTCCTTTTGGAATCTTCCCGCCAATCTTTTGGAACTTCTTCGGTTCCTTCAAAAAAGTTATGATCTCCTTCAATTCATCCTTTACCTCATCAAGCCCCGCAACGTCGTCAAAAGTTGTTTTTTTCTTTTTCTTGTCCTGTAA
>JAUXBS010000016.1 GCA_030619245.1 Clostridia bacterium
ATCAACTAATTATCTGCCAATAATCAGGTCTGTAATATAATATTGTTTACTGCTACCTTTTGTTAAATGTCGAGACCTGACCCCTGCGAACCAATAAAGCATAATAGATTCAGAATATATTTTTCAAGAAATTGAGGCCTGACCCCCTAATATTCCTTTCCAGCCAATATCCTTCCTGTAGTACATATCATCAAATTTTATCTTACTTACCCCTTTATAGGCAAGGTCAATCGCTCCCTGCAGGCTGTCCGCAACACCCGTAACACCAAGCACCCTGCCGCCTGAGTTTTTTATTCCCCCGTTCTTCCTGGTCCCCGCCTGGAACACGTTAAGGTTGTCAATGGAATCAGCCTCGGCAATGCCTGTTATCAACTTCCCTTTCTCGTACTTTCCGGGGTACCCTCCCGAAGCAATCACAACACACACGCAGGACCTGCTGTCCCATTCAATATCAATATCCTTAAGCCTGCCGTCCATAACCGCCTTTAATATTTCAACGATATCCGTTTTCAACAACGGCAGTACGACCTGCGTTTCAGGGTCGCCGAAACGGACGTTAAATTCAAGCACATTCACTTCTCCCTTATCAACCATGATTCCCGCATACACTATACCCTTGAAGTTTATATTATCCTTTTTAATACCTTTCAGGAAGTTATCAAAAACCCGGGTTCTTACCTTTTTATATACTTCTTTTGTAATTACCGGCGCAGGCGCATACGCTCCCATACCGCCGGTGTTCGGCCCCCTATCACCGTCATATACCTGCTTATGGTCCTGTGAGGGCACCATTGAAACAATGGTTTCTCCGTCACAGAAAGCCATCATGGACGCTTCTTCTCCCTTCAGTTTTTCTTCAATAACTATCCTGTCACCGGCTCCCTCAAACTCCCTTGCCTCCATTATTCTCTTTACCCCGGCCACTGCCTCCTGCTTTGAATCACACACTATCACTCCCTTGCCCGCGGCAAGGCCGTCCGCCTTCACCACCACTGAGAATCCGTCCTCCCCTGCCTTTTCTATATAAGAATACGCCTCGGCAGAAGCCTCAAACACCTCAAACTTTGCCGTCGGTATATTATGATTTTTCATGAAGTTCTTTGAAAACACCTTGCTCCCTTCAAGCTGCGCTGATTTCCTGTCCGGCCCGAATATCGCAAGCCCTTCCTCCATGAAGTAATCAACAATGCCCTCCGCGAGGCGAATCTCGGGGCCAACCACCGTAAATTCAATATTCTTTTCCTTAACGAACCCTGCAAGCGCCTTAAAATCATTCACTGCTATATCAGCGGATTTAGCAATCCCCTGTGTACCGCCGTTGCCCGGAATGCAGTACAGGCCCGAAACCCGGGGACTCTGCGCTAACTTCCAGGCAAGGGTATGCTCTCTCCCGCCTGAACCTATTATCATAACGTTCAAATTGCCTCCAAAAACGGTACAACGTCCTTTAAATTATTTTTTTGCGTAATTAACGGCATTCCTGAATATCATCAACCCGTCCCCTTCATCAGCCAGTTTCTCCCTGCTCCACCTCGGGTGATGATATTTAGTGGTGTACCTCTCCGGATGAGGCATCAGCCCTAAAACATTGCCCTGCCGGTTGGTAATACCCGCAATTGATTCCATTGAACCATTGGGGTTGAATGGATAAGGGGCTTCCTCTCCCTTTTCATTGACGTATTGAAAGACCACCTGGTTATTATCTTTTATCCTCTTCATAACACCATCATTCTTAACCATGAACTTCCCTTCGGCATGAGCGACAGGCAGGTAAATCATGCCGGGAAGGTTCTTTATGAATATAGACCTGCTGCTATCGTTCTTCTTAAGGTAAACCCACCTGCATTCAAACCTGGAATTATCATTTGAAGCAAGAGTTGCATTCTGCTCGCTGTCAACGGTATCAAACCCGGGCAGGACTCCGACTTTTATCAGCACCTGGAAACCATTGCATATACCGAGCACCGGTTTCCCCGCTGACACGAAACCCTTTATTTCCTCATAAAGCTTGTACTTCAGTTCATTGGCAAGTATTTTACCCGCAGACACATCATCCCCATAAGAGAACCCTCCCGGTATCGCAAGGATATCATAATCCTTTAAACTCCTTTGCCGGCTGAACAACCGGTTCACGTGCACGAGCGAAGGGTCCCCGCCTGCCGTCCTGAACGCATGAAACGTTTCAACATCGCAGTTAGTACCCGCAGTCCTCAATATTATTACCTTCGGTTTTTCCATGTTTCTACCGTTTGAATGAATCCCTACCAGTCCAAAGTCTTCTGCCAGGATTCCTTAAGCTTGTTTATTCCCTCTTCAATTATCACGCTCTTCCCTATACCGCGAACTACGAAGTTCTCCTCCCTGATGGTTTCACCAATAGGCGCAATAATACTACCCGTCATGAGTTCTTCGAACTTCCGGCTTTTTTCTCTTGAAACCTCGACGATGAAACGGCTGTTTGACTCGGAAAATAACAATATCTCATCACTGGCTTGTTTACCTGCATACAGCACTTTACTTAAATCCACTTCCATCCCGACACCGCCCGCAAAAGCCATCTCCGCGCAGGCGACGCCTACCCCCCCCTCGGAACAATCATGGCATGACAACGCGTGACCGCCGGATATCACTGAACTCAACGAATTCATAATAGCCTTTGACTTAACAGGATCAACCTCCGGAACGTTACAGCCGGAAAACCCGTTAAGCTTGTAGTAATGAGAACCTGCCATTTCATCCTTTGTTTCACCAATAATATAAACCAGGTTCCCGGCGCCCTTAAGGTCCATTGACACTGTCTTCCCTATATCTTCTATCACACACATTGCGGAAATCAGCAGCGTCTGCGGTATGGAAGTCTGCCTGCCTTTACTGTCAGTATATTCATTGTTTAAACTATCCTTACCGGATATGAAAGGTGTTCCATACACCTTTGCCATATCATAACATGCCTTTGCGGCGCGTACGAGGCCCGCAAGCTGGGCCGGCTTCTCCGGGTCGCCCCAGCAGAAGTTATCCAGAAGCGCCGTCCTGTCAAGATTGCCTCCGACACTGATAATATTCCTGAGCGCCTCATCTATGGCTGAAGCAGCCATCCAGTAAGGGTCTATGAACCCGTACTCCGGGTTAATACCGTTTGAAATCACAATACCCTTATTTGAATCAAATAACGGTTTCACAACCGAGGCATCTCCCGGCCCGTCATTGAACTTACCCTGCAGGGGTTTAAGAACCGTGCCCGCCTGCACCTCGTGGTCGTACTGCCTGATAATCCACTCCTTGCTGCACACGTTTGGGCTTGCCAGTATGTTTTTAAGGTCTTCCACAAGGCCTTTTCTACTCTTTATTTCATCCCTCTCCGGCTCCCTGAATTCAGGTTTCTTCCATTCCGCCTTCTTTGTATCCCTGGGAAGCCCTTCGTGAAGGAACTTCATGTCAACCGCAGCAACAGTCTGCCCCTTGTGCATAAGATGCAGTTTCCTGGTATTGGTAAATTTGCCTATAACCGTTGCCTCAACGTCCTCGGAATCAAACACTCCCATTATGTTTGTCAGGTTTTCGGGAGGAACAGCAATTACCATCCTCTCCTGCGCCTCGGAAATCCATATCTCCCAGGGTAAAAGCCCTTTATACTTCAAAGGGACTCTTTCAAGGTAAACCTCCACGCCGCAGTCTCTCCCAAGTTCACCAACGGCAGAAGATAAACCTCCCGCTCCGCAGTCGGTAATATCCCTGTACAATCCCATATCCCTCGCCTTGAGTATAGTATCGGCAACCTTCTTCTCTATGATGGGATTGCCTATCTGCACAGCGCCCACCTCTGTTTCCTCATCCAGGCTCAAAGATGAAAATGTCGCGCCGTGTATACCGTCCCTGCCTGTCCTTCCTCCAACAGAGACAATTAAATCGCCTGTCTTTACGCTCTTTTTTATCCTGTTTTTTGGCATTATGCCGACAGTGCCGCAGTAAACCAGGGGATTACAGACATAACCTTCATCAAAGAACACGGACCCGTTCACGGTGGGTATGCCCATGCGGTTACCATAATCCCTTACACCGGCAACAACCCCCTTGCATATTCTCTTTGGATGGAGCACGCCTGCGGGTAATTTGTTAAAATCGTAACCGGGAGGGCCAAAGCAAAACACGTCAGTGTTCAGCACAGGTTTTGCTCCAAGGCCCACCCCCAGTATATCTCTTATTACCCCGCCGATACCCGTACCCGCTCCGCCGTACGGCTCCAGGGCCGATGGATGATTATGCGTTTCAACCTTGAAAGCCACGGCATTTTCGTCATCAAAGGTTATGATACCCGCATTGTCCTTGAATACTGAAAGGCACCAGTCCCTGTCCAGTTCCTTCGTAACCTTCATAACAGTTTGTTTCAACAGGTTGTCTATTATCTCGACGCCCTCTTCGGACCTGTACTCAATAATTCCAGTAAAAACCTTATGCTTGCAGTGTTCAGACCAGGTCTGCGCGGTAGTTTCAAGTTCAACGTCCGTCGGGTTCCTGCCAAGCCTTTTAAAATACGCTTTTATTGACTTCATCTCCTTAAGGTTAAGAGACAGTAGATAATCCCTGCTTATCTTCATAAGCCTCTTGTCCCCGGCTTTAATGATGCTGATTATGCTTAATTCTTTTGACATGGCACCTATCCCGAAATAATGTAATCCTGGATAACACTGTTGGCAAGCAGCGACTGGCATATTCTTTTAATAACTTCCCTGGAAACCCCGCCGGTTATCATGTACCTGACCCCTGTCCTTGCCGACTCCACACCCTTTATACCCATATCCTTTATACCCAACTTTACACTATCACCCACTGCATCAGTAACGCCCTTTTTAAAAAACACGTCTGCAATAAATCCATCACCGGCCGGCTTGTTTTCATTTTCATTGCCTTCGCGCGCCTTATACCATTGAATAATAGGGTCCGAAAGCAGGTTTTTACAGATACTGTCAATCTTTTTCCTGTCCAGGTCGCCATTAATCCTGTAGAGCAATGCTGTTCTTACGGCATCAACACTGTCAATACCCAGGTCTTCTATGTCCTTGCTTACCGTATCGCCAAGGGCATCCTTCACACCGTCAAGGTAGCCAACTTCAATATTGAAATCCATTACATTCCCTGTTTAATTAGAGTTTCTTGCCTGTTAGCTTTTCGTATGCCTGCAGGTACTTCTCCTGCGTCTTCCTTACTATCTCATCCGGCAGTTTGGGAACCGGCGGTTCCTTGTTCCAGTTTATTGACAACAGGTAATCACGCACGAACTGCTTGTCATAACTGTCCTGTGATTTGCCCGGAGCATATGTTCCGCTATCCCAGAACCTTGAGGAATCAGGAGTCAGCGCTTCATCAATCAAAACAATACCATCTTCTCCGACCCCAAACTCAAACTTGGTATCAGCAATGATTATCCCCCTGGAAAGAGCATGAGAACTCGCCTTTTCATACAGTCTCAGGCTTAGTTCCTTCAGCCTTGCCCCCTGCTCATGCCCCACGTTGTCTATCATCTGTTTCTCGGTTATATTAATATCATGGTCACCCTTCTCGGACTTGGTTGAAGGAGTGAATATCAGTTCTCCAATCTTTTCCGACTCCTTCATGCCCGGAGGCAATTTGATATCGCAAACAGATTCACTTTCCCCGTACTCCTTCCAGCCGGAGCCTGCCAGGTATCCCCTGACAACACATTCAATATTTATTCTCTTAACCTTCTTAACCAGCACGGTACGCCTCTCGAGTATATCCCTGTTCTCCTGCACTTCCTTCTTCCAGGCAGGCGTATTAATGCATTCGGAAATCTCATCAATCCCCGTTTCAACCATGTGATTGGGTACCACATCGCTTAAATAATCAAACCAGAAATTTGAAAGCTGTGTCAGTATTATACCCTTCTCCGGGATAGGAGTCGGCAGTATCCTGTCAAAACATGATATCCTGTCTGAAGCCGCTATAAGCAGGTAATCCCCGAGGTCATATACATCCCTTACCTTTCCCTGGATAAAATACGGCAAATTAAGCTTTGTTTCTGTAACTGTTATGCTCATTTTATTTTCCTCTTAACCCTTACTTTCCCATCCCTATCTTCTGCGCCTTCTGAAACATCTTACCCTCGGACTTTATCGCAGGCGCAATAATTAACTCCGTAAGCTGCATCTGCTTGATGTTCCTCGCTCCCACGCTGCCCATGCTTGTCCTTAAAGCGCTTACGAGGTTCTGGGTACCGTCGTCGGTCTTCGCCGGCCCGTACAGCAGTTCCTCCAGCGTCCCGCTCGTACCCACGTAAATTCTCGTCCCCCTTGGCAAATTCCAGTGAGGCGTTGCCATTCCCCAGTGATACCCTCTGCCGGGCGCTTCCTTTGCTTTTGCAAACGCGGAACCAATCATAACGGCATCAGCGCCGCTTGCAAACGCCTTGCAGATATCCCCACCGGTGTCCATACCGCCGTCAGTTATTATTGGCACGTAATTCTTGGTTTTCTTATAGTAGTAGTCCCTTGCAGCAGCGCAGTCAACGGTAGCCGTAACCTGGGGAACGCCTATACCAAGCACGCCCCTGGTGGTGCAGGCAGCCCCGGGCCCGACGCCAATAAGCAAACCGGACGCCCCCGCCTCCATTAATTCAAGCGCTGCTTTGTAAGTCACGCAGTTGCCGATTATCACGGGTATTTTCATTGACTTGCAGAATTTTTTAAAATCAAGAACCTTATACTTCGTTGATACATGCCTTACCGTGGTAACGGTTGACTGTATCACGAATACGTCGCAGCCCGCCTTCTGCGCTATCTTACCGTACTCTTCGGCATTCTGCGGTATCGTTGAAACTGCCGCTATCCCCTTTTGCTTCTTCATCTCCTTTATGCGTTTGGTAATCAGTTCAAGTTTTATCGGTTTCCTGTAAAATTCCTGCACCATCTGTGTTGCCTTGTCCTTGGGTGCTTCTGCAACCTTCTTTAAAACCTCTTCAGGGTTATCGTACCTTGCTTGAATACCGTCAAGATTAAGCACCGCCAGCCCGCCTAACTTCCCCATGGCAACGGCAAACCCGGTATCAACAACACCGTCCATTGCGGCAGCCAGGAAAGGTATCCCGAATTTTAACTTGCCCAACCTCCAGGTAATATCAACCTCCTCGGGGTTTATAGTTACATCCCCCGGAACCAGCGCAACCTCGTTAAACCCGTATGCTCTGCGGGCCTCCCTGTCCCTGCCTATAAAAAACGCCATCTTAACTTCTCCTTTCTAAACGCTCTATGATATAAATTCCCGATGTCTACCTCCCGGTTGAACCAAAACCTCCGGAACCCCTTACCGTGCTGTCCAGCTCATCACACTCTTCCCATTCTATTTCCTCAAACTTATTTAGAACCAACTGGGCAATACGCTCATCCTTTTTTATCGTAACTTCTTCCCTGCCTGCATTAAACGTTACTACCAGGACCTCGCCCCTGTAAGCTGAATCGATAGTCCCCGGCGTATTCAGTACGGTAATACCCTTTTTTATAGCCAGCCCGCTGCGCGGCCTTACCTGCGCTTCGTATCCCCCTGGGACAGCTATTTTAATCCCCGTAGGAACAAGAGTTCTTTCCCCGGGGCCAAGCGTTATTTCAGCCCCCGAATTACGCAGGTCCATGCCCGCATCGCCAATATGCTTATATTCGGGTATTTTTACATCAGGATTGATTTTTGTAATTCTTACTTTCATTCTTTTTAAACCCTTTCCGTTTTAAATAATCCTTCTAACCAATCCCATATTCTCCATCATGCCTGTCTTTGAGCTCACCCCTCTTTGACTTATTCCAATTGTCAATCCTGCTGAAGTAGCCGACTATACGGGTTATGCCGTAAACACTCTCTGAATCACAGTATTCACAACTGTCCCTGAGGCCCCTGGACATCTTATTGCAATCATTGCAAACGGTAAACTCCGGTGAAACCGTTAACTGCGCTGTCTGCGTGTTCCTGAACGTCTTCTCTACCAGGTTCATTATGGATTCCGGTGACGGCTTGTGCTCACCGATAAATGCATGTATTATCGCGCCGCTTTCAATGAGCGAATGGAACCTGCTTTGCTTCTGCACCCTCTCAACAAAACTGACAGGGGCGTTTGCGGCAAGGTGTATTGAGTTGGTGTAGTAAAACTCATCCTCATCCATATTACCCTTGAGTATTTCCCTGCTCTCCGGGTATTCCCTTAAATCAACCTTTGCCATGCGGCGCGCCGCCGATTCCGCGGGACTTTCCTCCATGGCGAACTTGAGGTTATACTTCCTGCTGTACTCTTTTACCTGCAGGCTCATGAAGGATATTATTTTAATCCCAAGTTTATAAACCTCCTCATCCTCATGCAGCTGCTTGCCGGTCAGGTACTGCACGCACTCGTTAAGGCCTATAAGGCCGATTATATAAGTTGCCTTTTCCAGGTCAACGTACTTCCTGCCGTCCTTTGAGAGTTTGCCGATTTCCCATAAAGGCGCCCCCTTCTTCTCCATGAGCTTTGAAATAAACTCCTTCTTCTGAAGGTGAGCCTTTACCGCAATATCCATTGTATCCTTTATTTCCTTAAGTAGTCCATCTACGTTTCCCCTGCCCGCCCTGTACGCTGCCTGGGGAAGGTTTAAAGTGACGTTCTGGAACCCGCAGAACCTCATGGACTCGGGGTGTTTTATCATGTAATCATCCTCTATCTGAGTCCTCAACCTGCAGCACGCGGACAGGGTAATCTCATCCCTGTCAAACACAAAGTAAGGAACGCCGTTTCCACTTGCTATCTCGCATGCAAACTTCAACAATTCAAGCTGTTCGGGATCGTTAAAAGTATCGTCATTGATATGAAAATCCATCTTGGGAAACGCAAATATATGGCCGAATGAATCGCCGTCCCTCCACACTTCCATGAGCGCCCTGGCAAACAGTGCCGCTTCCTTCTTGTAAGCTGAGTAAGGCTTGCCTGTATACTCGCCTTTAGGGCCGATCGCAGGTATATCCTTCATATAATTCGGTATGCCGGTATGTATGTTGGCATCTATGAACAACACCTGCCCTCCCCGTGAAAAGGCAGACTGTGACAGGGAAAATATCAGGTACTGCGCCTCCTGTTTGATCTCCTTGTACGACATGCCTACCATGTACGGCGCATAGAATATGTTAAGATACGCTATACCCAGCGCTCCCGCATAGTACGGCTGCATGGTGGCAAGGAAAGTGTTCAGGTGCCCGGTGAGCGTCCTGGCGTGCTTTGCGGGGGATGATATTATATCAAGGTTCCCCATCTGCAGGCCATACTTCTTGATGTACTCCAGCGAATGACTGCTGCAGTACACCCTCACCGGATAGCCCAGGTCATGCAGGTGGAGCATGCCCTTCATATGCGCGCCGGAAACCTCGCTTGAAAATATATTGTTCAATGCATACTGCTTTAAAGTCGTCTCGGCAATAGTCAGGTTAATCGCCTCGGGATTGTTTGCGGTTACATTGCTGTTCTCCCTGCTCTTTGAAAATATCATCTGCTCCAAATCGTATGTAGGCATGCCCAGGCTCACCTGTTTTTTAAGCTTTGCGCTGTATCCCATCACGAACAGTTCACTGTCAACCAGTTCCCTGATAAGCGAGGTAGTAAGCTTTTTCATGCCCGAAGCGATTATCTTCTTCTCAACGTTGCTTGCTATTTTTCCTGCAACTTTAATATCCAGTTCAGCTTCCTTAACCAGCGCCTGCGCAATCTTCGCCCTGTCCCACTTGAACATCTCCGCGGTTGTATCGGCCTCAACCATAAGGGCTAAATCAGTGGTGTTGCCCTTCTTCCTGGTCTCCTTTGTAACCTTTACTTTTTTGGACATCTTTTCCTTCGCAATACGGTGGGACCTGTAAGCATAAACAACCGCATCAAGCCGCATTTCCTTTAAAACCTCCTCAACGGCGGTGTTGATATCCTCAATCTTCAGTATCTCATTCTGAAAGGAAAAGAAGGACTGGTCCTTTTCACCTGCATGCCGCACGAGATAATTCTCCACCTCATCGGCAATCTTCCGGGCTGTCTTTTTATCCCCGCCCGTTGAAATACCGGCTGCCTGGTAAACCGCTTCCGCTATTTTCCCCTTCTCATAATTAGCGTGGCTGCCGTTCTTCTTTATCACAAACTTAAAGGGCTTCTTGCTCCTCTGTGTTTTGCTCTCCGGTTGTCTTATTAACTTCACCTCTTTATCCATCGTTCCTCCGATTCCGGGATTCAACATAAATTCTTCCTCCTCATCATGAAAGTGATGACTTAAGCTCCTCTGATTCAGGAACTTCTTTCACCCAGCGTGCAACTTCATTATTGTCCTTCATAACTATTGTCGTGGGAACTTCCGTTGCGTCCAACACCATCCCTTCCGTTAAACCGTCAACGGAATCCATGTCATAAAAAACAACGTTGACCTCGTCCTTCATTCCCCATTCGTCAATAAAAAAATCAATCTTTTTCTTAGCGGTCTTGCATAAACTGCAGTCATTCTTTCCGAAAATTTTAATCTCCATAAATGCCTACTCCTTTTTTTTCAGTTCATCAAGTTCATTCTTAAAAGCATCCACGTTATCAAATTCCCTGTAGATGGACGCAAACCTGACATAGGCAACCTCATCCACCTTCTTCAACCTCTTAAGCGCCATTTCACCGATAGTCCCGGATGGGACCTCCATGATATAATCCTTTAGTTCTTCCTCTATTTCGTTTGCGATTTTTTCTATATCGTCAATGGAAACCGACCTCTTGGTGCAAGCTATAACAATACCCTGCCTTAGCTTGCTCCTGTCATAAACTTCCCTTTTATTGTCTTTTTTAATTACCATGAGGGGCATTTCTTCAAGTCTTTCATAGGTAGTAAACCTCTTCTTGCACTTGACGCATTCCCTTCTTCTCCTGATTACAGAACTCTCGTCGATTGGGCGGGAATCTATTACTTTATCTCCATCATTATCACAAAATGGGCACTTCAAATTAACTCCTCCGGAAGGTACGATAACCACAATATACTGTGGAATGGCTCATACTACCATACCACATATAGTGTTGTCAAGAAAAAAATAAATATTTTTATTTTTTTGTTTTTACCGACGAAAAATATTGGCCGGAACTGTTATAGTGTTTCGAATAATAAAAATTAAGGAAACGCACAACCCAACAATTATTTTTTCCTATTTTTCGCTTTACTCTCTATTCGCTTCGTTTTTCCAACCAGTTTATCAAAATCGCTAA
>JAUXBS010000246.1 GCA_030619245.1 Clostridia bacterium
AGATAGTGTTACACAGTTTAACATCAATATGTTCACGGCGGCAATTACTGATAGCAATGGAGCTTATAAAATATTATGTTACGCTTTGACCGGGGCATATGGCATGGTAGAGGAAGGGAAAGTATATGCAATAAAAAGGGATCATGAAATAAGTAAATCAGCAGACTGGATTGATTTAGATACTGGGCCCCTTATGTCATGTGTCGGTCAGCATAAACAGACTATAAATTTTACTCTTGATTACAATAAATGGATATCCTCTGGAGTGTTCACAGGCAGGATTCTTGAGAAAGGTGTTCCTCTTGAACGCTACACAGGGAACTTGGTAGCAAGGCTTACTCTGCCAATGCAAGACGATAATTATGGTATAAACGAAATTACTGTAGCAGAATATGTCATAAACAGCAGTACTGCATATGCCACAGGAGTATATAGGATTGAGGGTTTGGATTTTGGTCATTATTTTTTCTGGCCAGTGGGTGATTGCGCAGGATCATATGAGGTATACATTTCAAGTGCTAATCCAGTAGTTACATACCCTGATTGGGATTATTATTATGAATTAGGGGGGGAATAATATTAAAAGCAAAACATCTGTATTATACTATAGGCTATGGCTGGTAAAAAAACCTTTTTCTCTTTCGCCCTTCGGCATTACTCAGAACTTCTTTTTCACTATGTTCAAAATGTCGCCTTCTGCGTGTAAACTGTAATCGAAAAGCACCACAGGTTTAACGATAATTGTAACCGAAAAATGGAACAGTATAGAGTAATCGTAGTAGACTGTATCAGTATTCAATGACAATCATGTGTCAGAATTGGATGACATTTTACAAGGTGCCATAATGGCACCTTATCCAGTATTGGGTATTAAATATTGAGTGAAAAACCGAGGAAGGAGTGAAAAATGCCAAATGTAACGATAGACGGGCCGAAAATTGAAGACGTGGAAGTAAAAAGAGCGTTGGTCAATGAAATTACAGATGCTCTTGAGAAGGCTTATAAAATACCAAGAAATGCGTATGTAGTGTTAATTAAAGAAAACCCACCTGAGAATGTTGGCGTTGGCGGTAAATTGATTATAGACATGGACTAGCCATGCATTTTCAGGATGCAGAATGTCCTGAGTGAAATCGAAGGAGGAAGGATAATGAAAGTACTTGGAATAGCAGGCAGTCCCAGGAAGGGCGGTAATACAGATATACTGCTTGGTGAAGCCATGAAGGGAGCGGGGGACAGCGGGGCGGAAACAGAGGTGATATACCTCCGTGATTATAAGATATCCCCATGCCTGGGCTGTCATGAATGCGATAAGGAAGGCATTTGTATATTGAAGGATGATATGCAGGAGATATACGGTAAGCTGGTTCAGGCGGACCGTATAATTTTTACTTCACCCATATACTTCTACAGTGTTTCATCATACGCCAAGCTTATGATTGACCGCTGCCAGTGCCTTTGGGCAAAGAGGTACGTACTGAAGGAGCCGGTAGTTGACAGGGGTTTTGAGAGAAGAGGTTCATTTATATCGGTGGGGGCGACAAAGGGGCAGAACCTCTTTGAAGGCGCAAAACTTACCGTAAAGTACTTCTTTGATGCGGTTGGGATTGAGTATCACAGCGGGTTGTTCATAAGACGGGTGGATAAGAAAGAGGAAGTAAGGAAACATCCCGGGTATTTAAAACAGGCATATGAACTCGGGAAGAGTATTATGAAGGAATAGAGTTATTTTTTATTGTTTGCTGTTTTGAGTGTATTAAAATCAAGTTTCAGCCTTACCTTTGCCTGCCAGAATACCTTTTCATCTATCAGGTTATAAACTATCAGCGGTTCCAGATAAAGCCCGTAATCCTTAACTACCAGGAAAGATTTCTTAAGCCTCAAATCAATGATTGTCCTGTCGGTGAAGTTGCTGGAGAACTCAACGTTACCGAATTCCTTGAGGTCCAGCCGGTAACCGATAAGTATTTTAGCATCCCTCCATGCCTGTGTATTCAGGGCAAGTAAGACAGAATGTTTATCTGCAAATGGCTGTTTGGCGGTTATGGTCTGGCTGTCTATATCATTGGCGCCGATATATTTCTGGGAAAAGGATAACTTCTCATGCGGATATAGTTCATTAATCATGTTCAGGTACAGTAACCCATTTTCACGTTCGTACTCAAAGTCACTCATGAAGTACTTGTTCTCAACGCCGAATGCAAACTGATAGTCCAGCGGATTGGGCTCTATCTTTGCAGTCCTCACGGAAAAACTGATAAACAACGCCAGCATGCCGTCAAGTAATAGTTTAAACATGTCTTCCTCGGGGAGTTGCTCTATTTGTGAAAGTTTTGAGGAGAAAGGGGGCCTGTGTTTGACCCGGCGCTATTTATTATATTGATCTACGTTCTGCAAATCAA
>JAUXBS010000037.1 GCA_030619245.1 Clostridia bacterium
ACCGACTTTACCGACTTGTCTTCTTCATCCTTTCCCTTCTGAGTTTCAGTCCCGGCCATCCCGGCAAGTTCTGTTTTTCCTGTCTCCTTTTTCTCTTCCTGCGCGGATTTTCCCATTTCCTTTAACTTTTCAATTGCAGCGGCCTTATCCGATTTCTTCTTTTCTTCCCTCTTACCCGCCTCAATTGTTATAGTTTCTTCTTTTATATCCTCTCTCTCCTCTTCAGGCAACAGGTCGTTCATTAATTCCTTGATAAGGCCCATGTCGACTTCCCGCTTTGTCATCTGAGAAAAAGCAAGAATCCTTTTTAAAAACCCCTCAAGCTCCCTTATATTGGACTTTAATCTCCCTGCAATATACATCAATATGTTATCATTTAAATTTAGTTTCTTGTATTCTTCCTTGTTCTTCAGGATAGCAATGCGTGTTTCCACGTCAGGGGCTTTTACATCAGCAATCAATCCCCATTCAAACCTTGATTTTAACCTATCCTCAAGAGTGGTTAACTGCTTTGGCGGTTTATCAGACGTAATTACTATTTGCTTATGGTTGTTATGAAGCACGTTAAAAGTATGGAAGAAATCCTCCTGCGTTGATTCCGCTTCAACAAGAAACTGAATATCATCAATCATCAGAATGTCAAGCTCCCTGAACCTGTTCCTGAGTTCCTGTATTGTCCCGTTACTGATGGCTTCAATAACTTCACTTATGAACTTTTCGGTAGAAACGTAAAGCAGTTTTTTCCCGGAATTATTTTTAAGCATGTAATGGCCTATGGCATGCATCAAATGAGTCTTCCCCAATCCCACTCCACCATAGAGGAATAAGGGGTTGTACACCTTCCCGGGGTTCTTAGCCACTGCCTGAGCTGCCGCATGGGCAAACCTGTTACTTGCTCCTACAACAAAGTTCTCAAACGTATATGACGCAATAAGCCCTGTTCCATCTTTTCCTTCCTGTCCCGCCTCAAATCCCGGTTTTACTGCATCTGCCTGTTTTTTTTCTGCCTCTCCGGACGGAGTCTTCCCGGGTTCCGGGCCCCCTGCCGCCGCTCCGAATCCTCCCGCCGCTTCTTTCTTCTCAGGTTCCGGGCCCCCTGCCGCCGCTCCGAATCCTCCCGCCGCTTCTTTCTTCTCAGGTTCCGGGCCCCCTGCCGCCGCTCTGAAACCTCCCGCCTTTTCACTCTCTTCCAGTCCGGGTTTTTCTTCCGGTTTTATCGCTGCCTTTTTCTTCTCTGGCTTTTCTTCTGCCTTTACCGTTTCTTCCTTTTTCCCGGGTTTTACTTCTTCGGTTTTAACCGGTTCAACCCCCCCTGTTTTTTCTTCTTTCACGGGAACTTCAACAGGAGAGTTTTTCAAACCATCCAATATATTCTTAATCTTTTCCTTGACTACAGGTTCCACCTGGTAAACCCAAAGTATCCAGTCATAATCCTCATCTTCCAGGGGAATGGGCTTTCCGCAATTGCTTCCAATTTTTTGTATCAATGATGAAACATCAGCTTCCCCTCCCTTGATTTTTATCTTATACCTTTGTTCATTTTCAATTGAAGGGAAAAAATTCATGCGCCAGTTCATAATCATTCTTAATAATATCCTCTATCAAACAGACTTGCGCGGGGCCAGGCCATAAATCCAAAGAAATATAAGTTAGTTCTGCTTTGAATACTTGTTTTCTATGTCTTTAATCTTATTAATTCTTTTTAAATGACGCCCGCCCTCAAACGGTGTTTCCATCCAGGCCCTGATAATCCTGATTGCTTTTTCTTCTTCCACTTGCCCGCTCAGGCAAAGAATATTCGGGTTATTATGCCTTGCGGTCATCGCGGCAGCTTCTTCATCAAAAACAAGAGCAGCCCTTATCCCGGGAACCTTGTTTGCCGTCATGCACATGCCTATACCCGAACCGCACACAAGTATCCCTCTTTGAAAATCACCTGCTGCCACAGATTCAGCGACAGGCAGGGCAAAATCAGGATAATCCGATGAAGCATCCGTAAAACCACCCTGGTCTTTTACTTCATATTTCTGCTCTTCCAGATATTTCCTGAGCTTTTCCTTCAATTTAAAACCGCGGTGGTCTGAACCAACTGTAATCTTCATTTTATTACTCATAATTAATCAGTTTTACAAATGAATCAACTTTCAAAGCAGCGCCACCCACCAGTCCGCCATCAATATTTTCACATTTCATCAATCCTGAAATATTTTCGGGCTTCATACTGCCGCCGTACAGAATCCTCATCTCATTGCTTACATCCTCTCCCGCAATTCCGGACAGTGTTTTTCTTATAAAGGCATGGACCTCCTCTGCCTGTTCAGGCGTTGCGGTCCTGCCTGTGCCTATTGCCCATACCGGCTCATAGGCAATGACCAGTTTATTCATATCATCCGGTTTTAACCCACTCAAGCCTTCTTTCACCTGAGTCTCGACTACCTTGAACGTAGTATTATTCTCCCTTTCCTCAAGTCTCTCACCAACACAGACAATCGGGGTCAAGCCACCTGCTTCAAGAGACTTTTTTATCTTTTTATTCACCGTCCGGTCTGTTTCGTGAAAATACAGCCGTCTCTCAGAATGGCCTATAATAACAAATTCACAACCCGAAGCTTTCAACATTGACACAGACACCTCTCCGGTAAAAGCCCCCGAATCCTCCCAATATACATTCTGGGCACCCAGTTTAATACTTGTTCCCTTTATCACCCCTGATACCGGAACCAGGGCATTAAACACGGGGCATACCACGATTTCCCTTTCAGTAACACTACCCACCTTCTCCTTTAAAGCGCTGACGAATTCCACTGCCTCCGCCGGCGTTTTGTTCATCTTCCAGTTCCCTGCAATAATCGGCTTTCTCAACGTTACCTCCTTCTATTTCTTCTACCTGAGGGCTTCCTTCTTCTCGGAACTTCCCGCACCTGCTCTGTTTCCTGTTCAGGCTCCTTATGAACCTGCCTTTCCGTTTTCATGATTTTAAACATGCAAGTATTATCTTGTATGCCCGCAACCTTTTCACTACCCGGCCCAACAGCGAAAACAGGCACAGGAGTGGCAGTATGGTGCTGAGTCTGCCACATAACTAACCCGCTGTCCTTTTTAAAAATCCCCCCCATATCATTATCTTTCATGTATTTATCGCCCCAGTTCTTCTTGCTAATCACGGGACAGCCAACCTCCACGTTGGCTGTAATGACAAGCAATACTTCAGGGTCGGATTGCATGTACTCCAATACTTCCCTTACAGCATCATCGAAAGAGAGCACTTCATTTATCACTTCTTTTGTCAGGTTGCCGTGAGCGGCGTGCGCTATCCTGCCCCCTTCAACAAGCAGGAAAAAACCTTTTTCATTCTTCTTCAACACTCCAAGAGCAACATTTACCATATGCGCCAGGGTTGGCTGGTTCTTATTCTCCTTTACCGAAAAATCCAGCATCCTGTCTGCAAACAACCCGATTATTTTCCCGGTATCCTCCGCCCTTATCTTTGAAAGCTCGTTCCTGCTTGTAACGATGGTATAATTCATCTTCTGGGCGCGCTGGATAAGGTCTATACCATCAGAACGATTCCCCGCGTCAAACCATTTGAATCCTCCACCCATTATAACGTCCAGGTTCTTATTTAGCTGCTGCAGGGCTATAGTTTCTTTCTTATCCTCATTCTCTGCATGAACAGTAAATGCCGCAGTCAGAGAGTCGGTAACCTCACACGTGGTTATAACCCCGACACTCATCCCCAGGCCCTGCATTCTTTCGAGGATTGTCTCCGGTTTCTTTCCTTCCGGAGTAATGCTTATCACTCCGTTATTTACCTTATAGCCCGTGGCAATTGCAGAAGCTGCCGCTGCATTGTCAGAAACAATGTAATCCGCCGATTGGGTAATCAGATACCCCGTTGTCCCTGCATTCATCACCTGTTCCATGCACAGGGACTTTTCTTCAATGATTTGCCGGTACTGCCTTACAATACCGTAAAGTGAAGCTCCCATTCCATTTGCAATCATGAGAATTACACTCACAGAATTACCTGCCCTTGGAATAATTTCAACCGGAGTTCCTTCAACTTCTCTTACAACCACAGGGCTTTGTTCTGACTGCGGCTCTTCTTTGACTTCGGGTTCCTGCTCAACTTCAGGTTCTTTCTTATCCTCTTCGACAGCAGTTTCTACGGGTTTTATCTCTTCCGGCTCCTTTTCCTCCGTTTCCTGAGTGGAAACCTGTTCTTCCCCGGTAATTTTATCTTTTTCGTATTCCTGCTTTTCAACCTCCTCATCTTCAGTTGGCCTAATATACGGTTTTTGTCTTTTCTCGGCATACGAAACACCCGAGAACATTAAAAACCCGGCTATAATTAAAAAAATGGCTGATTTATTGGTTCTTTTCATTTTTCTCCCCAGTTTATTTATAGTTAAATTTTAACATTATATTTTTTTATAGTAACCTGGTCAAGTTATAAAAACAGGGCTTATAAAAGATGTTTTATGTTTTTATTGTTTACCACCAGGGCCGCTATTCCCGCCTTTAATATATCCCCCGGAAGAAAAGGTATTACTCCCGCAATTATGGCTTCTACGGGATTCATTTTCGTAATATACATTAACCACACAGTGCCTGTTATATATATAATAATCAACCCCATTAACATGATTATAACAGCCTGAAGAACTGCTGTTTCCTTTTTCCTTTCAAATACAAACCCGATAAAAAACGCCGCAAAAACAAACCCTGTCAGGTATCCTCCCGTGGGCCCAAGGATTATACCGAGCCCGCTTGCGCCCCTGGCAAACACCGGCAAACCAATGATACCAAGCAGCAGGTAAACCACCTGGCTCAAGGCCCCATGGTATTTCCCAAGCATTGCCCCTGAAAGGAAAACAAAGAGGGCCTGCAAACTGACTGGAACCGGGCTGAAGGGAAGCGGCACGGTAATTAGCGCTCCCGCTGCGGTTAAGGCGGCAAACATGGCGCATAATATCATGCCCCTGGTGTCCGGTATCTTTTTCATTTTAAAATATTACTGAAAAAGCAATCATCATATTACTTTCCAGCCCGCCAAAATCAAAACCCGCGAAATCAACAGGTACTCCTGATGCGTCAAACTGCAGGTTCGCCAGTCTGAAGCCGAGCCCAAAAGTCAGGTAATCCCTAACATCCCGGCCTGTCCTGTAACCCACCCTTAACATCATTCTGTCACCGCTGAACTTCCTCAGCTCAGTTGAAGCCTCACAACCAAAAGCAAACTGAAAATATCCATCAACAGGCCAGGCCCCTTCAATAGTCGGTATAATATCGAAGTTTATTTCAAGCAATTTCATTAGATTAAATACGGTTGATACGCCAAGCCTTGAAACCACAGGCAGTCCCTCTTTATAATCCGTATAACCCTCAGCAAAACCTATGTTCTGTATACAACCGCCGAACCTCATGGGTACCCCTCCCTCTAAATCCGGAAGCGTAAACATTCCGCCAATATCTATCGCCATACCGTGTGTATGATACATATTATCCAGCAGTGATGAGTCCACGTACTTCAGGTTAATCCCTACTCCAAAAATATCATTTCCAAAAGCGCCCCCCAGTGTAACCACATAATCATGCTGGGCGCTTGCAATCGTTACGGGGTCTTCCAGTACATATTCAACAATCATCTCTCCCGCATTGAAATCCAGGTAACTGGCGCCAAAAGCATACCTCAACTCACTTTTAAAAACAGGCCCCGGCGTTGGTTTTTGGGTATTGCCGGATGATATTCTTTCCCTTTCCATTTGAATCTGTTCTTTTGTATACTGTATCAATTCCTCCCTCGTCATAAGCGCCATGATGGCCCTCTTCATTCTATTCAACCGTTCGGTACCCTTCTGCTCTACGGTCATCTCAGGCTCCGTGGAAAAATCATCGCTTTTCTCCCCGGGAAATATAAATGCGGCATACTGATACTCCATGCGTGAAACATACTTGCGCATCAGCATTGCAGTCATTTCAAAATGCTTGGCATTAACCATCCCTGCGGGATTATTCTGCAGGGCATTAATGTCATCTGAAATTGCGACAAAGGCGCCCCCCAGTGAAGACGGCCTGGGCCCCATTATTTGCTTCAATATGACCAGCCCTGAAGTACCGGGGCCATTCCCGGCGCGGGCAGCCGGCAAAATTGAAAGGCTGGCAGCAAATACCAGAACACCGCTCATCAGGTAAAAATATAGTTTTTTATCTCCGTGGCCTTTCATTCCATTCACTTTCCCCTGTTATCCGTTAACCGCTTAATCCCATTAATCTTCTTTTACAACCGCAACCTTCTTGATTATCCTCTCCCCGCCTATATTGCAGTAAACCAGGTAAATACCGCTTGCAACCTCTCTTCCTCCCATGAAATCATTCTTTCCGTCCCAGGTAACAAGGTAACGCCCTGATGACTGATAATATTCATTATCCCTTCTTACCAGGGACTTAACACATTCACCTGTTATTGTATACACCCCCACCTCTACAGGCCCCTCTTCAACTACTTCAAAGCATATAGTGGCAAGGTCACCCTTAATGGGATTTATCGCCAACTTGCCGTCGGCATAAGGGATATAGACATGTAATTCCACATTTTCACCCAGCAGGAGAATACTGTTAGTCGTATAATTTTCTCCTCCCGTGAAACCATTATCCTCATCCAGCAGCACCACTTCCACCCTCAAAGCAGTTGCCAACCGGTGCTTGCTTTTAACATCCCGTATTATCTCAACAACGCCATCTATTTCTCCCGAATACCAGTCAATGCTTATATCCTCATTAAATACATCCCCGCCATTGCCTGTGCTTCTATTGTACAGTTCATAATCTGTCTGATCCCAGATTCTTATGTTATATATACTCAATTCCGGTTCATTTCCGTCTGATTCTCCCGTCACCATTATCAAATCACCTGTCTTAACACCAGCCTGGCCTTCAGGATTCCGAATTTCAACAGCAGGCGGTTCCGGGGCTGTTATATCGGAATCTGTTACAACCATGACCGGTGTTGTGGTACTTGTATCAATACCGTCCCCGTTGTATCCTTTTATCAAATACCAGTAAGTTGTATTGGCAAACACAGCCGCGTTATCCACGTAAGTGGTGTCCGCTCCCCCTCCGGGCGGCGTGCCGGTGCTTAGCCAAACGTATATGCCAGACGCAGAAACCGTTGCCCTGGCGACACCGAAACAACTGCCCCCTTCGGGATTCCATTTCAGCGCAACCTGATGGTCCGTGTAATCCTGGACAGCAAGCCCCGTCGGCATATTTGCCAGGGTATACCTTGAATCTGAAGCGGAATACTTGGGTGGGTCAACCGTCTCTAATTTTACTCTCCTGGTATATCGTGTGTTGTCCTCAAGTTTTGTTTCCGGCGTGACTCCCTCTATCCAGGATGTCGTATTATTGGGAAGCCCGAATTCGCCTGAAACCGTAACGGTGCCCATGCACACAAAATACTCCTCGTCCTTCTTGCAGTTGTCCTGCCACGTCCACATGATGGAATAAGTTGACAGGGCCACCCCCGTAAATTCCGTAGGCCGGTTCGTGGTTTCAAATATTTGATTGGAACAGTAAGGCCCTGTCACGTTCTTAACATCCCAGGTTCTCACCTTCCAGTAATAACTTGTCCCGAATTCAAGCGCGGTACCCCCGTAAGAAATTTCCGTGGTATCCGGTGATATTACCTTGCCGGAATCCCACAAACCACCCGTATCCGAATCAAGTTCCGACGTAAGAGATGACACAAGAACCTGATAACCCAGCTGCGGGTCCAGGTAATCAGGATCGCTGAAATCCCAGGTGAACACCAGTGTATCAAGCTCGATTTCAGTTAAGAACCAGGACGTCGTGTTGGCCGGGGCATAAGGAGTGCTGTTTATTATAGAAAACGTCTGTTCCAGGCAATAGGCCGAAGTAGTGCCGCTTACATCCCAGCACCGTACTTTCCAGTAATACGTACAGTTCCCGCTGAAAGGGATACCTCCCTTAACGGCATCCATACATGACAGGACCTTAGTGGAATCCCAGGCATCGCCAATACCCGAACTTATCATCGGATAAGAAGTGGTAACAATTATCCGGTATGCGGATTGATTACTGAATGTCCAGGAAAACTCAGGAATATGTTCAGCCATATTGACAGGGTTCTTCTGTCCTTCACACAACGGATTCCGCGGCATTATAGACAGGGACATCTCCAGCCTTCCGTGACCGTACAGGTTATCCTTCCCCGTATCCCCCATGTCTACAGAATCAACAAAAAGTTTTGCTTCAAGGTCATCTGCCGTGAAGTAAGGAAACCTTGAAAGAATCAAAGCTGCAGCGCCGGCAATGTGAGGCGCGGACGCCGAAGTCCCCCAGAAATACGGGCTGTAAGTATAATTAGTTACCCCGTCAGGGCCGCATATATCAGGTTTAACCCTGCCGTCATTCGTGGGCCCCCGGGAACTGAAACTCTCCAACTCAGTATCCCAGGTACTGGCGTTAATGGCCTCAACAGCTCCGACAGC
>JAUXBS010000084.1 GCA_030619245.1 Clostridia bacterium
AGATTACCGCTGTTCTGTATTTATTTCTTCTCATTCCTAATAACCTCTAAATGATATCCTAAAAAGTCAAGAATCTGATTGACTTTGTCTAACCTAACAGTAGGTTTGTTCTGTTCAAGTTTTCTAATAAATCGAAGACCAACACCAACCCTCTCAGCAAATTCAACTTGTGTAAGATTTGTTTCTTTTCTTAGTTGTTTTATCTCTTCTTCTATTTTCATATTAGTATTACTCCTTCTGTAAGTTCTTATAAATATTATATACCCTAAAAGGTATAATGTCAAGTAAAAAATAAAATATTATACCCTACAGGGTATAATATATCAAATTAATTCATTTATTATACCTTTTAAGGTATAACTGTTTTGTGTTTATACCCTTCAGGGTATAATTCTAACATCAAGCAAAAACTGAACTGATTCCGTACTGCAAACATGATTGTATAAGCCTGTATAAGTTCATGAGTTATCTATGAATTTCTTGTTTCCCGATGAGAATTTATCGTTTTGAGAGGTTAATATTCTATGACAGAGGATTAAATACCTTTTTCAATGCAGTTCAGGCATTTGTTACTGTTCTTCGGTTTACTTGTCCTGCCGCAGGCCGGGCAGGTATCCCTGCCGTATATTTCCATTTTTACTTCTTCAAGGTTCCACTTTGTGATATCCCTCTTAAATGGCTCTTCCATTCCACTCCTGAATCTTATATCCTCAAAAATACCGAGTATTATATTATCGCCATCTTCCTTCAACCTGTTCAGGTCAATATTCCTGCCTGCTATTATATCGTCTGTTCGTATCCTCCCGAGGTAAACATTGGAATTGTTATTGTCCTTTACGTGTATCTGCCTTCCCATAACATTCTCAAGTTTATAGCGAAAGTGAATGTCCCGGGTATAACCTGCTTCCCTGTAGAAATTAAGGATATACAGTAAGAACTTGTACAAAATACTCAACGAAAGAGTTGAACTGATGACCTCATTAATATTTTCATTCTTTTGTTCATATATGTTTTCTTTCAAGTATACAAACCCGTTAACATCGTTTTCAAAGTACTTAAAATACATTTTGTTTACTGCGGGTATCTTCATTTTAAATGACGCGGACACCCTGTCTTCTGCCATTTTCAGGCTTTCGCTCTCAAGAGGAAAACTGTTAATGGACTTCATCCTGAATACAATACTTCTTTCAACCTTATCAAGTATTTCCTCCGGCGCCACAAGTCGTTTCCCGTTGTTGTTTGGAACTGCTGTTAATGTCCTGAAGGAATGGACTGCCTCATCACCCAGGACATCCCGGAAGTTTTTTTCTGCGGTTTTGATTGCATTGTCAATATATGTTTTATCCGGTTTGTATTCCTTCTTTTCCCTGAACTTATCGGGGATGTACAACTCCCCTTCGCCCTTCCCTGACATGAGTTCATTTTCACTCATTACCAGGGATTTCAACGATTCCTTGTCTGATTCCCTTATGTTGTCCCTGAGCCATTCCGCCAGGACTATTTTTAAACCTCTTTCCCCCCTGTACCACATGTAGCCAAGGCCTTCAACATCATCCGGATTAACTGTCCTCTCCTGCATCAGTATACAGGCAGGCTTGCCCAGCCCGTCAATCAGGCCTGCCTTATAGGTTATACTGTGCATGCTGTAAGATATATCCGATATCCCGTACTTGCAGGTTCTTATTAACCTGCAGACTTCACACAATCCCTGTTCTGATTTTACACTGCTCTTCGCAGTCACAGGGCTAAGCCCGGCCCTTGACAGGATTTCTCTTAAAACGTCCTCATGGTCACGGTAATCCTCATGAGGAATATTTAAAAATACGTTCTTCTCGCTGTAATCTTTTTCTATTGATTTTGTTTCTGAACACTCTTTTTTTGAAAGCAGGCAGGAATCGCCAGAAGTCTTTCCGAGGTTCTTATTCTTGTCAGCCATTTAAATCCCCTGCATGATAGAACTTTATTTTTTATCTTCCTGTTTACCTTCCGGAGAAACAAGTTTATATTTTTTTTCTCCCGGCTTTATCATCCCGAGTTTTTTCCTTGCAAGGTCTTCAAAATATTCAGGATTCTCCTTTATCTGCCGTAGTTCATCTTCAAGCCGGACATTATGCGCCTTTAATTTTTCAATATCCTTTTTCAATCCTTCAATCCTTTCCCCCAGGATGATCACCGCCCGGAAATTCCTGTTACCGAACAGGAATATCAGGATACCGAGAATTACCAGCGCAATTACTATATTTGCTGTTCTCTTGCTTATTTTTTCGGCCATTTATAAAATTCCGCGCTTGAACCAAGTTCTTCTTCTATCCTCATAAGCTGGTTATACTTTGAAAGCCTTTCGGAACGGGCAGTTGCTCCTGTCTTGATCTGTCCGACTCCTGTCGCAACAACTATATCGGCTATCGTGGAATCAGCTGTCTCACCGGAACGGTGTGATACCATGCAGGTATACCCGGCCTTCTTCGCCATGTCAATGGTCTGAAGCGTTTCTGTAAGACTGCCTATCTGGTTTACCTTGATTAGTATAGAATTCGCTGTTTTACTGTCAATGCCCCTCTTCAGTATCTTCACGTTGGTAACGAACAGGTCATCACCCGTCAATTGAATCTTTTCTCCCAGCCTATCGGTAAGAAGCTTCCAGCCGTCCCAGTCATTCTCATCAAGGCCGTCTTCAATCGATATAATCGGGTACTTTGATACCAGGTTCTCATAGAAGTCAACCATTGCCGCGGCGTCGTTGACCCTGCCTTCCGCTTCAAGATTGTACTTGCCATCCTTGAAAAATGATGAAGCAGCCGCATCAAGAACGATTGAAATATCCCTGCCCGGCTCATAGCCAGCCTTTTGAATACCTTCAATAATTAACTGTATCGCCTCTTCATTGGACCCCAGGTTCGGGGCAAAGCCGCCTTCATCACCAACCGAGGTTGCCAATTTCTTGCCCTTGCATATTGATTTCAGGCTGTGGTACGTTTCAGCGGCGTAACGCAATGCCTCCCTGAAGTTCGGGGCTCCTATCGGCGCAATCATGAATTCCTGTATATCAACGTTGTTGTCAGCGTGCTGGCCGCCGTTTAATATGTTGAAAAAGGGAACCGGAAGAAGGTTTGCCTTTACGCCCGCCAACCCGCCTATATAATTATAAAGGGTCTTCCCGCCTGACAGGGCAGCTGCCTTACAGCAGGCAAGAGAAACTCCGAGTATTGCATTAGCTCCCAGTTTTGCCTTGTTCTCAGTCCCGTCAATATCAAGCATCTTCCTGTCAAGTTCCTCCTGTTTTGAAGCATCAAACCCTGACAGCTCCGGAGCAATGGCGCCATTAACATTAGCAACCGCCTTCAATACCCCCTTGCCTAAATACCTTTTTTTGTCACCGTCCCTTAACTCCACCGCTTCATGCTCGCCTGTGGAAGCCCCCGAAGGAACAGCAGCTCTTCCAAACGACCCGTCATCCAGCAACACATCCACCTCAACTGTTGGATTGCCCCTTGAATCCAGAATCTCGCGCGCCTTAATTTCTTTAATCCCTGCCATTTAACTATCCCCTTTCTCTTTATTATTTACCATCAACATCAAAACACCGGCAAGATAACCTATACCCGCGCCGGATATAACATCCGAAGGAAAATGAGCCCCAACGTAAATGCGTGAAACCGCTACCATTATGGCTACAACCCAGAATAACGGCGCCAGTTTTACAAATCTCTGCCTTACAAGCACTGTAAGAGAGAATATTGCAGCAGTATGTCCCGACGGAAATGAGTATAACCTCAATAAAGGCCCCAGCATATTCACTGCAGGCAGCGCAGCCAGCGGCCTTGAGGCCGGAAACATTCTCTTTATTACCGTAACAAGTATCCCGGCGGCAATAATAGATAATAGCGCCTGGAGGGCTAACCTTTTACCCTTCATTAACCATATCCCCGCCACTGCTATTAAAAGTATAACCGCATTACCGCAGTAAGTAACGGGAAGCATTATAGTATCAAGCCAGGAAAAATGATAATTGTTGAATATCCTGAAAATCCCCGCGTCAACAGACGGCAGGCGCCAGCGAAGAATTATCCCCGCGGATATTACTGCAAAAATAATTACAGCTTTTTTGTAAGTTCTTTTATATTTTCTCAATTTCTTCCTTTTTAATCCAGCCCTTTATACCCTGATCCCTCACCCCTACCTCATACCACAGGTTCTTTTCCTGGATGACAATAACTTCCTTGCCTTCAGGAACAGTGAATGCCACTGAATACTCATCCCCCGGCCCGTTATGCACTTCCCCCTGCGCATTAATGACTATTGCTTTTTTTAAGATTTCCTGTGAATATATCCTTCCACAAAGCCATATACCGGAAACCGTAAAAATAATGCCGAGTGAAATATTTATCCAGAATAACGGCCTGTTCTTTATAAATAAGTATACCGCAAGCATTATAAACAGCAATATATAAGTGAAATGGACAAATAACGTTAATTTATTCAGGGTTACCATATTAAACAGGCCATCAACCAGTTTTTCAAAAGGAGTGTTCACTTCCTCCTCCTTGATAAAAACCAGTACGTACTTAAGATTGTTTTTTATATCCTTATCACGCGGCGAAAGCCTCAGGGCTCTTTTATATGATAATACAGCCTTTCCTATTTCATTGGCCTTGTAATAAGCGTTTCCGAGGTTATAGTAAACCGAAGCGTTCCTGACACCCCTTTCAATAATATCCCTGTAAGAATTTATTGCAACATTGTAGTCTCCCTTTTTAAAAGAGTCGTTTGCCTGCTTAAACGATAAATCAACATCCGCGGAAGCAAACACCGAACCTGAGATAAAAAGGATAATTGAAATTAGTATAATTTTCTTCATGATTTTAAATGTATTTCTGCAGCTTCATTATTATATTTTCTGATAATTTATAGTCCGGCTTCAACTGGTTTTTGTCCAGTTGAGACGGAGCAAAACGGGCAAAATCAGACCTTGACATAATATTTTTTAAATCCTCAACAATGGTTCCCTCAACCTTCTTCTTATTTAAAAGCTCTTCAATCTGAGCCATGGTCATGCCCACGGCAGAAACATTAAGTTTATCACCGATGAACTTGGTTAACCCTTCAGATAATGCAGCATAGAACTCCTCCACCCGGTCCGTTCCCGAAAGGCCTCTTGCCTTCTTCAGCCTCTTCCTTACCATACTTGAAGCGCGGGTCCTTCTCGCAAAACTGATATCCCTGTTTAACTTTTCAACCCTCCTCCCGTAGAACCACATCCCAAGTAATACGACAGGAGGAAACACATGGAATCCAAGAAAAGCGTTTTTCCTGTATAAAAGGTTCCCCTGGTCTTTCAAACCGCCTCTTGCCTTTATGTAACGGATATCCTTCGTAACGTACTTTATGCCCTGCGGGGTTATAACCGCAGCGGCTGAAGAGGTTTCATCCTTCTCCCCCTTTATAACATTCAAATTAATGGGATTAGTTTTTACGGTCATGTAAGACTTTTTCTGCGGGTCAAAATAAGAGAATTTTACCGAAGGGATAGCAAGCCTGCCTGATACCATGGGTGAAAGAATAATCTGGTAGCTCTTTGACCCCTGGACCCTGTAGTTATCTTTTGAAAGATTAAATGAACTCACTGTTTCATATCTTCTAAAGCTGTCAAGATTACCGAAAACAGGCTCGGAAATCGCCTTCACATTCCCCGTGCCTGAAATATCAACTGTAAACGTAACTGCCTCATTTGTCTTGAGTTTTGTTTTATCCACTTTCGCGGATATACTGAACCGGCCCACTGCCCCATTAAAATCCGCCGGTTTCCCTTTCTCCGGAAGCGGGAGCACTGTAACGTTAATTGGATTGCTTTCAAGCATGACCGTTTTACCCCTTGAGAAGCGGAAGAAATCATCCCGGCTGCCTGAAACATCTTCAACAGAACACTTCAACTGCGCTTTGCCAATCGTATGTTTGCCCGCGGACGTCGGGAATAACGCGGTCTTTATATCAACAACCTGATATTCA
>JAUXBS010000164.1 GCA_030619245.1 Clostridia bacterium
GAGGAGCGAGTATTCGCTCTGGTTAAAAAACGTGAAAGTATCCCCTAAAAGTTTCAGGGCGCATAACAACCTCGGCGCCTACTACGACAGGCAGGGGGATTACGATAACGCCATGAAGCATTACGAGGAAAGCGTTAAGCTTAACCCCATGGCGGAGAGTACCCAGGACAACCTCGGTATCATTTATTACAAGAAAGGGTTTAATGATAAAGCGGTAGTCTGTTATCAAAACGCCCTGGCGCTCAACCCCGAACATACGGACGCGCTTAACAACATCGGCATTGTCTATGCGAAGCAGGGCAAGCTGGCCGAAGCCGTGGAGAAGTTCAATAAGGTAATTGAAATCAGCCCGGAACATCAGAGTGTGCACAAGAACCTCGGGCTGGTTTATAAGATGATGAAGGACGACATGCAGGCGCTGATATGCTGGAAGAAGTACCTGCAGGTATACCCCGACGCTCCCGATGCGGCGGTGATAACAAAAGAGATTAACAAGATAAGGGGAACTAAGTGAAGAGGAATCACATAATAATAGGTTTAATAGTATTTTTGTCGTTTGTCGTGTACTCCAACTCCTTCAGGAACTCATTTGTATATGATGACGTGTCTTTTATTTCGGATAATCACTATATAAAGAGCATAAAGAACATCCCGCTCCTGTTTACCCGCAAGTACTTTGATTTAAGCAAAGAAAGGACGTACAGGCCCGTATGCACCCTGTCCTTTTTGGTTGACCACGCGATATGGAAACTAAACCCGTTTGGCTGGCATCTTACTAACGTTGTTTTGCACGCCGCCAATGCCGTTATGGTTTTCCTGCTCCTGCTTGTTCTCTCAAAAAACAGGATAGCCTCTGCCGCGGCGGGTTTTCTCTTTGCCGTTCACCCCGTCCAGACGGAAGCGGTGCTGGGCATAAGTTTCAGGGAAGACCTGTTATGTTTGTTCTTTTACCTGCTGACTTTCTGCCTGTACATTATGCTTACGGGCTACGTTAAAATAGCATGGAAGAAAAAGTTTACCCCGGTTGCGCTGTACATAGCTTCTATTTTCAGTTTTACAATGGCGGTATATTCAAAGGAAATGGCGCTCACACTGCCCCTTGTTCTTCTTATATGCGATTTGTGCAACAGGCGCGAATTGAAAAAAAATGATATTATCTTAAGAGCAGGAAAATACTGGCTCGTTTACTTCATGGTAGCTGTTTCTTTCATGGTATTGAAGTTCACAGCGCTGAGTAACGAAACGATTCCTGCCCTGTACCCTGGCGGGAACCTGTTTACGGCTATGCTGACCATGACGAGGGTGGTTGTTTATTATATAAGGCTCCTGCTCTACCCCATGGTGTTGAACGTCGATTACGTGTTTGGCGCTTCCACTTCAGCGTTTGAGCCGGCGGTACTGTTTTCAACAGCGGTTATTGCCGGGATATTGCTTATTACCTTAAAACTGTACAATGGTTTAAGAATAGCCTTCTTTGCGGTGATGTTTTTCTTCATTAACCTCGTTCCCGTTTCAAACATAATACCTTTCGGCGCGACAATTGCCGAGCGCTACCTGTACTTTGCCTCCGTAGGGTACTTCATGCTGGCGGGGCTGGTCATAACGAGAATATACGATTTTGTAAGCGGCAGGCGCGGGAAAAGGCTCGTAACGGCGTTTTTCCTGTCCATTCTTGTACTGTATTCAACAAGGACTTTAAGGAGAAACCTTGACTGGAAGGACGGGTTTACCCTATGGGGAAAAACCCTCAAAACAAGTCACGAAAGCTACACGGTGCATAACAATCTTGGAGTGGCGTACAAGAAAAAGGGAATGTTAGATGAAGCCATAAAAGAATACAGGAAGACGATTGAACTCAATCCCTCTTTCGTGAGGGCTATCAACAATATTGGTTATATCTATTACGAGAGGAAGCAGTACGACCTGGCAATAGAGGAATACAAGAAAGCGGTGAGTATAGACCCGGAGTTCGCGGAAGGGTACCTGAACATGGGACTTGTTTATTACGACTTGAAAATGTATGATGATGCCATAGAGGCGTACAATAAAGCAATAGACGTTAATTATACGAAGTACCAGGCGTACAGCAACCTCATAGCGGCGTACGCACAAAAAGGCATGTTCAAAGAGTCATTGGATGCATTCAATAAAGGTGTAAAGGTATACCCCGGTTTTGCCGACCTGTATAAGAACGCAGGGCTCGTTCACAGAATGATGAATGATGATGCTCAGGCGCTGGTGTACTGGAATAAGTACTTAAGGTTATCCCCCGACGCCCCTGATGCTAAAATAATAGGAAATGAAATCAGAAAAATAATCGGGAATAAATAGGAAAGGGAGAAAACAATGGAAACATACGATGTAATAATAATCGGAGGAGGGCCCGCGGGGCTAACCGCGGGGATGTATTCTTCAAGGGCAAGAATGAAGACACTCCTTCTTGAGAAGTCCGCTCCCGGGGGACAGCTGTCGCTTACGGACAAGATAGAGAACTACCCGGGATTCCCAGGGGGGATAGCGGGTATGGAACTCGTTGAGAACATGAAGAAACAGGCGGTAGGGTTCGGCCTTGAGATTGCCTCCGGCGATGTAAGGGAAGTCAGGGAATCGGAGACGGAAAAAGGCAAAGACTGCTGGGAAGTGATAACAACCGGCAGCCAGTATACGGCGTTGACGTTGATTGCCGCCTCGGGCGGCAGCGCCCGCAAACTGGACGTGCCGGGTGAAAAGGAATTAACCGGCAGGGGGGTTTCCTACTGCGCAACCTGCGACGGCGCGTTCTTCAAGGGAAAGGACATAGTGGTTGTGGGCGGCGGTGACGCGGCAGTGGAGGAAGCCCTGTTCCTGACGAAGTTCGGCAGGCAGGTTACACTGGTTCACCGCCGGGACCGGCTGAGGGCGTCAAAGATACTCCAGGAGAGAGCGGAGGCGAACGAGAAACTCAGGTTCACATGGGACTCGGTGGTTACCGCAATATCCGGGGACAAGAAGGTTCAATCGGTAAAGCTGAAAAACCTCAAGACCCACAAGGAAACGGATTTATCCTGTGACGGCGTGTTTATCTTCATCGGGTTCGTACCTGTTACGCATTACCTTAAGGAACTGGTAAACCTTGATGATAAGGGATACATAAAAACCGACAATAACATGAGCGCCTCCCGCAAGGGTGTATTCGCCTGCGGCGACTGCAGGAGCAAACTGCTTCAGCAGGTGGTCAATGCCTGCGGCGAGGGAGCCCTTGCGTCGTACTCAGCCGGACAGTACGTTGATGAACTAAAAGGCGTGGCGTATAAATGAGTTTTGACGCGGACTACAAACTTCTAAAAATCTCACTCTACGATAAGGTTCTTATCGCAGTAATACTTATCTTTTCAGTCCTGTCGCTGGTGTCGTTTAAAAACAATGCAGAAAGGCAGAGGAAGGCTCTGGTATACCTTAACGGTGATTTCCTCCAGGAAATTACCCTTGAAAAGAACGCTATCGTTGACTTGCATCTATATGACGGAAGCATGAAACTTGAGGTGACAGGAGGCGGCATAAAGGTCATTGAATCGTCATGCCCGCATAAACTGTGCATCAATAAAGGAGCAATAAGGAAGAGAGGGCAGGCAATAGTATGCGCGCCCAACAGGGTTCTTATAAAAATCAAGGGAGTTGATTCCAAACACGATGCCATCAGCTATTGATGGGGTCAGGTCTTGACATGTGACAGTTGTTATGATAATTTAAGAAAATGAGATAGGATAGAAAAAGATATGATAGAAAGAGTATAGAGTAAGAAATGGAAATGTCACATGTCAAGACCTGACCCCCTAAATAAGAAAATCTCGCGGTGGATTGCCATTGCGGTAATACTTCAGGTTTCAGAGTCGCTCATACCGCATCCCTTTCCCGGGATAAGACTGGGACTGGCAAACATGGTCGCATTGATAGTGCTTGCAAACCACGGGTTTTCTAAGGCGC
>JAUXBS010000052.1 GCA_030619245.1 Clostridia bacterium
TAAGATTAATAACACAAAGGTGTTTACCAGCTACGATGTAAAATTGTTCTACCGGCTTGATAACTACCACACGTCTTTTGGCCTTACCCTGACTGATATTCTCTCTCCTTACACAGCGCTCCAGGAAGAGACGGAGGAAAAGGATGATATGGATTTAAGGAAGCTCCCAAGGGGGTTGAAGTTCGGGGTTGCCTACAGGGAACCCATGATGAACATAGTCCTGGACCTGAAGCTTAAGGCAAAGGATTTTGATATCCATGCGGGTATTGAAAGGTGGTTCCACGGCAGGGACCTGGCGTTGAGGGCGGGCTACATGCACGGCAGCAGGTCGTTGAACAATATCACGGCAGGGGCGTGTTATAAGGCTGCAGACAGGTACCAGCTTGATTACGTATTCCTTTATCCTCTTTCCGGGTTAAGCAGCATATACGGTTCTCACCGGGTTTCGCTGACCATTCGGTTCGGTGAAATTACCGAGGAAAGGGAGATAAGAAGGCAGGCGGAGAGTATAACAAAAGGTATAAAAAGGGCAAAGATGGAGAAGAGGGAGAAAATAAAGAGGCTTGATTTCCTGATGAATAAGTTCCTGCTGAAGGTTGGGAAGTAATACAGGGAACGTTAATCAGGTTATTCGGAGGTTGTTATGAACAGAAAATTATGTATTTTACTGCTGATAATAAATACATTGCCGGTTTTAAGCGGTTCGATGGCAATTGCCGGGAAGGCTGACAGTACTTACAAGGCTTTCTATAATGAGGCAAAGGCGAAGTATGCGGCGGGCAACATGCTCGGCGCGGTTACCGCTCTTGAAAAGGCGTTGGAGGCAGACCCTGAAAACAGGAAGGGCAGAAAATTCCTGCTGAGTACCCTTGTTGAGTTAGGGACCGAGTGCGCCCATAACGAGGACTTTAATAATGCTGTCGTGTACCTTGACAAGGCAAAAAAGTTAGTTCCCGGAGATAAGGACCTTAATGAAATGTACCTGCTGGTAAAGGACCTGAAGGATAATGCGGGAGGCCTGTATGCTAATGAAACGGGCATGCCTGACATTGAGCAGATATGCCAGAGGGGTAATTACAGGGCTGCTTATGAGAAGATGAGGAAAATGGGGGCTGATAAGTCCAGGGATATTGAAATACGCGACTTGTACAAGAAGTTAAAAATGGTTTCAATGACGATACCCGGGATAACCGGGGCGGATGATAAATCAGAGCTTTTAAAGAAAGGGATTGGATATTATTTATCAGAGGAGCCGAAGGGCGCAATTAACATCATGCAGTATTACATGGAAAAGAACCCTGAGGACAGGGAGGCTTCATCATTAATGAGATCCATAAAAGCGGAGTATCCTGACGTTGCAAAGGAAGAGTCAATAGCGGACGGCATGTCTTTTACGGAGAGCAAGCTGTACAAGGCGCTGAACTATATGTATGAAAACAAGTACGACCTGGCAATTAATGAATGCAACGCTATTCTTGATATTGAACCCGTTAACCTTACAGCCTTGCTGCGGCTGGGTTCCGCCTATTACAGCCTGGGGATGAAGGAAAGGGCAAAGGATGCCTGGACGAGGGCAAGGGAGATAGACCCGGCAGTAGATGAAGGGCTGGATATATTTATGGAAGAGAAGAAGATAACTATAGAGGTTGAAAAGAAGGAGTCAAAATATGAAAGTAAGGACCAGAAGGACTTTGAAAACTCAATAAGTTATTATCAGAAAATGGAGAAGCAGCTTGACATTAAGGAGCGTATTGCTTTGCTGCAGAGGATAGTTAACAAGTATAAACCCAGGGGGGTGGATATTTCAAAGATACAGTCAATGCTTGAAAATTTAAGAGGAACAAAGAAAAGAATAGAATAGAAGGAAACAAGAGGAAAGGAAAGACCTTGAGGAATTGGCGGTAAATTATGTTAAGATACACTTTGAAAATTGTTATTCTGGTTGTATTCATGAATCTAACAGTGCCCGCAATTGAGGTCCTTGCTGATTATGAGGATATAGGGATAGGCGCCAGGCCTGTCGCCATGGGGAGCGCTTTCGCCGGGCTTGCGGACGATGCGAACAGCATATACTACAATCCCGCGGGGCTGGGGCTGTTAAAGGCCAGGGAGATAACCGGCGGGGAAAGCTGGCTGTTCCTTGGATTAACTGACAGCAGTAAACTGTTTAACGGTTTTTTAGGTTACGTTCATCCCGTAAGCGGGTCTGCGGGGACCTTTGGGCTGGGCTGGCTCAGCAGGAGTTTGAGGGACAACAGCGCGTTGCTCGGAGGCAGGGAGGAATCCTTTACCAGGTATGCGGAGAATGTTTTTATCGTTTCCTACGGCAGGGAAATCACGGATTTTGCCGGTAAGCCGTTAAAAAACATCCTGAAGTTCAAAGGGAACTTGCAGGGCAGGTTATCCGTTGGAATGAATATGAAGTTCATGATGAAATCCTTTGGCCTGGATGATTATTCAATGGATGCGTTAACGGTTTCCGGGCCATCAGGCATTCCTGACCCTGTTTTTGGCGAAACGGGGGAGGACAATACAAAAATGTCCATGAGTTGTGACCTGGGGTTGTTTTACAGGCCGGAGAACTACCGTATGTCGTTCGGGGTGACACTTACGGACATAAACAACCCCTGGACGGCGCTGTCTGAAGACAGCGCTACAGTCGGGGACTTGTGCAGGCTGCCGGCAGGCTTAAGGCTCGGGGCGGCGTACAGGGAACCCTTGATGAACATTGCTTTTGACCTGAAAGCGCAGGGGGATGATATTGACTTTCATTCCGGTATTGAAAGGTGGTTCCACGGCAGGGACCTGGCGTTGAGGGCGGGCTACACGCACGGCAGCAGGTCGTTGAACAGCATCGCGGTTGGCGCGTGTTACAGGTACAATGGCAGGTACCGGCTCGATTACGTATTTCTTCATCCTCTTTCCGGTTTAAAGGAACTGTACGGTTCACACAGAATTTCGTTTACGATGAGTTTAGGGGAAATGACGGAGGAAAGGGAAATAAGGAGGCAGGCGGAAAATATAACAAAAGGCATAAATAAAGCAAAGAGGGAAAAGAGAGAGAAGATGAAAAAACTTGATGAGCTTAAAAACAAGTTTCTTCAAAAGGTAAATAAATAACAGGAGAAGGGAGAGATAATGATGAAAAAGAAACTAAAAAGACATGTTTTATGGCTGGCCCTGGTTATGGGACTGGTTGTTTTTGCCGGTAATTACCTGGCGGCGGGGGACGGACAGGTTTCACCCCGTATATTTACTCCAAATGATGACGGGGTGAATGATGAGGTTAACTTTACTTTCCCCAATCCGGACCGGGAGAAAATGTCCCAGTGGGGGCGTATCTATGATATACAGGGCCGCAGGATATGCGACCTTATCCTGGATGTTACCAACGAGGAAATCAAGTCGGCCTGGGGCGGGGTTAACCTTGCCGGCGAGGTTGTGAGAAGCGGTATTTATATCTATCAGATAAAGACTTCTACAAAGGTGTTTAACGGTACGGTGATACTTGCAAAATAGAAAGCGGTTGGTTATGAGAAGATTAAGGGTTTTTCTGATTACTGTCTGTATTCAAATTCTGGTTTGCGGGTTATCCCTGGCCGAGTTTGAGTACGTTGGGGTGGGCGCCCGGCCCCTGGGCATGGGGTCCGCCTTCACGGGGCTTGCCGATGATGCTCACAGTATATACTACAACCCCGCGGGATTGGGGAGTATAGGGCAGAAGACGTTTACCATGGGGCATAACAAACTTTACCGGGGGCTTTCGGATAAGAGCAGCATTGGCAATAGTTTTGCGGGGTACGTGCAGCCATTCGGCAATGAGGGGAGCCTGGGGGCGGGAATACTCAGTTTTGGAGTAAGCGGCCTTTACACCGAGACTATGATAATCCTTTCATACGGGAGGGATGTCAGTAAAATGCTTCCCACTATTTTAACCGTTGAGGATTTATCCGGAGTGTACGCGGGTGCCAGCATCAAATTTTTAAACAAGGGGTATAACAAGGAATATACCGGCAGCGGGGAAACTGTATTTAATAAAGGTGATTCCAAATCAGGAGTGGCTGCGGATTTTGGCGCGCTTTACCGGTATAATTATAATTTTTCATTCGGGCTGGTGTTAACGGACCTGGTGGCTCCGGATATGGGGCTTAAAGAGCAAAGCCCTCTTTCAAGGGGGCTGAAACTGGGCGGGCGTTACGGGGCGCCGTTTATTAATGTTGTGTTTGACCTGGTTTTAAAGAACGGTAATTTTGGCCCGTGCCTGGGCATGGAAAAATGGTTTATGGAAGGCAGGTTTGCGTTGCGCGCGGGGTTGGGCGCCAGCCTGTCCGTGGGCGCAAGTTACAGGTTCAGGGAGGACATGACGATTGACTATGCCTATAATAACCCCATAACCGGGATAAAGGGGACCCTCGGTTCGCATGTGATTTCCTTTGGGATGAACTTCGGAGGAATAACAGGCAGGATGAGGGAAATCGAAGAAGAGGAAGGCAGGCAGATCCAGGCGGCAAAGCTGTTGCGGAAGACCATGATTAACGAGGAAGAGGCGCGTATAGAAACATCCCGTGAGTATTACAATGAAGCGCTTAAATATGCGGAGAAGGGTGATTTCATTGAAGCTCAGCAGAAGATAAACTCCGCCTTGACGTTAAACACGGTAAACATCGACATACAGGCCTTGTTCAAGAAGTTGACTACCGTGGCGCAGGTGCTCCCTGTTTCAACGGGCAACGATAACATGTCCGGGCTGATAAGGAAGGGAGTGAGGTTTTATATAGATAATGATGCAAAGCAGGTTGTGAATATATTCCAGTATCTTGTTGAGAAGCACTCCGGGAACAGGAGGCTCAAGGACTTTATGAGGATTATCAAGAAGCAGTACCCGTCAATAGCAAGGCAGGAGAAGATCAGCGCGGGGATGAACCTTGTAGACCAGAAACTTTACCGCGCCCTTAATTATCTTTATAACGGAAAATATGACCTTGCCATTAATGAGTGCAAGGCGGTCCTTGACGTGGAACCGGAGAACGTGGCTGCGCTTACGAGGATGGGGTCGGCAAGTTACGTTCTCGGACAGGAGGAGAAGGCGCTCAGGATGTGGATGAAGGCGCTGGAAGTGGACCCTGAAAACATAGAGTTAAGGGAGTTCCTTGAGCAGAAGGGCCTGGACCTGGCTGAACTCAGGAAGAAGGATGCGAAAAGGGAGAAGGAGTTAAAGGCATTTGAGAATTCCATGACTTATTATTATAAAAAGGAAGGGAATTTAAGCAAGGAAGACAGGATAAAAATGCTTAAAAGGATAATAAAGAAACATGAAGAGACGGGAGTGGATATTTCAAAGGCCGGGTCGGAGTTAAAAAAGATTGAAAAGATAAATGATATAAAGAAAAAGCTAAATAAAAAAACCGGGGAAGAGGCGAAAGAACAGGAAACCGGGAAGAAGGAACTCAGCGCTGAAGAGAAGACAGCCCTTAAAAAGAAGTATTACGGCGCGGGGCTTGCTTTTAAGAAGAGGGGCGAGTATAAGAAGGCAATAACCGAGTTTGAAAAACTACTGGAAATCGACCCCGGACACCCGCAGTCAAGGAGGCAGGTACAGGAATGCGGGGAATTAATCAAGTGATATGGGGTCAGGTCTCGACATTTAACAAAATATGGCAATAAGCAATTTTATTTAACATGCTTGATTGATGGCTGATAATTAGTTGATAGGCTAATTCAGCTTTTGTAAAATGTAGAGACCTGACCCCACAGATTTACGGCAAAGGAAAAATTCTTATGGAAACGGGAAGATTGATAAAAAAGAAAAACATCATACATATTGTTTTAATTGTCGTTATAGGGGCAGTTATATGGTTTAACAGCCTGGGCGGCGGTTTCCATTACGATGATTTCCACGTGCTTGAAAAGGCCAGCCCCGCGTTCGGGATAAATAACATGCGTTTTGCCGGCTGGCTGACACTGTACGTCAACTCTCTTTTCGGTGAATCAAATGCCCTGTTTTATCATCTGACCAATTTGTTAATTCATATTTGTTCAAGCGTTTGCGTTTATTTTATAGTTCTGTTATTGATTAAAAAGGATAATGCGAATATCCCGTTTTATGCTGCAGTCCTTTTTCTGGTACACCCGCTTGCCACGGAACCGGTGAACTATATTTCCGCGCGTTTTACCCAGCTTGCCGCGCTATCCTGTTTTATGACACTGTTGTTTTTTATAATGTATATTGAGGCCAGGAAGGTAGTTTATGTCGTACTTACAGTGATGTCCTTTATTATGGGGGTGTATTCAAAAGAAGTGGGGATACTCTATGTAACCGCGGGACTGTTCGCTTATTGTTTTTGTTTCCCGGACTGGAAGAAGTTTTTTATCGGCAGGATGAAGGCGTTCCTGTACGGCGCGGTGGTAATCCTGCTTTTTTTAATAATGATTACCTTTGCCGTTGACAGGTTGAAGAGCCCTTATTTCTGGCAGCACTTACTGGTCCAGAATAAGGTCTTCCTGTTAGGGTATGTTAAACTGATGTTAATCCCCTTCGGGTTGAATGTCGACCATTTCGTTACGCCCCCGGTTCATTTCTTTTTTGACTTCAGGATACTGGCAAGCATAATATTTAATATCACTGCAATTGCTTATGCGGTGCTGGTAAGGCAGAAGAAAAGGCTTGTATCATTTGCGATTATATGGATTTACCTCATGAGTTTCCCTTATTTCCTGCTTACAACTAAAGAATTGATGGTGGAGTACAGGGCTTATCCGATGCTCTTTGGCTTTGCTTTGCTGGCCGGTTATTTTATCGGGAATTATGTAAGCAGGAAGGAGGAGCAAAGAGTCGTTTTCCTGGTAATCGTGTTTTTCCTCGGAGTTATTTCTATATCCAGGAACAGGGTATGGAGTGATGATATGCTGTTATGGCAGGACGCGGCAGGGAAGTCTCCTCAATCCGCAAGGGCCTTCTGTAACCTCGGGCTCGCCTATAAGAACAAGGGTTTTCATGACAGGGCATTAAGGGCGTTTGACAGGTCGCTGGAACTCAGGTTTCAGTACCCGTTTGCCGTTCTCATGAACAGGGGGGTTGTTTACTGTGAAAAGGGATTCTATGCTCAGGCGGTAGATGATTTTACCCGGGCAATAAGACTCGTACCGAACCGTCCTCAACTGTACCTTAACAGGGGGAGGGCGTACTTGGAGAAGAAGTCTTATGAAGAGGCGGTTATGGACTTTACCAGGGTGCTGGAACTGCAGCCGGGTGACGCGGGAGCGTATTACTACAGGGGAAAAGCCTGCGAGGAAATGGGCCTGCATGAAGAATCTATGGATGATTTAAACAGGGCGATAGAACTTGACCCTGAAATGGCCAACGCCTGGTTTGTCAGGGGGAACATTTATCTTGAAAAGGGATTCTATGCTCAGGCGATAAATGACTACAAAAGAACCGTAGAACTGAACCCGGGTAATTCAAACGCGTATAATAACCTGGGCAGCGCCTGCGCGGGGAAGGGATTATACACAGAGGCGGTTAAGTACTATAATTCTGCAATAAGAATATCACCCGGGTATATTTCCGCGTACAGGAACAGGGCGTTTGTTTATGAAAAGAGGGGAGAAGACAAACTTGCTTCGGGAGACAGGCTGAGAATTAAAGAATTGACTGATAAAGGAAA
>JAUXBS010000061.1 GCA_030619245.1 Clostridia bacterium
ATGTGGTTTTCCAGCCACCCGGGAAAGAAAAAATTTGTGATAAGTGTGGCGGCAGTTTATTCCAGAGGGATGATGATAAGGAAGACATTATAAAACACAGGTTGAAGGTATACAATGAAGAAACGGCGCCTTTAATTGATTATTACATGGAATCCGGGATTTTAAGAAAAGTTAGCGGTGACGGCAATATAGACAGAGTGTTTGAGCAGTTATGCAGTGTAATTAATGATAAACATTAAAACTCCTGAAGAAATTAAGAAAATGAGGCAGAGCGGATTGATACTGGCCCGAGTCTTCAGGGATTTAATAAAGGAAGTAAAACCAGGCGTGCGAACAGGCAAATTGGATAAGCATGCATTCTCTTTGATAAAAAAGGCAAAAGCAAAGCCTGCGTTCTTGAATTTCCGGGGTTATCCCAAAACCATCTGCACTTCAATTAATGAACAGGTAGTTCATGGAATTCCCGGTGTGTATGAGTTGGCGGAAGGCGATTTACTGTCTATAGACATAGGTGTATTGTATGACGGTTATTTCTCTGATATGACAGTAACTGTGGGAATTGGAAAGCAATCGCGTGAGAACGCAAAGTTAATAGAAGTAACAAAGGAAGCACTGGCCAGGGGTATCAATCAAATGGTTCCCGGGAACAGGCTTTATGATATTTCTGCCAGTATCCAGGAACACGTAGAGAAGAATAATTTCTCTGTGGTGAGGGATCTGGTTGGGCACGGTATAGGGCGGTCATTGCATGAGGACCCACAGATACCTAATTTTGGCGAAAGTTCAACAGGATTTTTACTGCGGGAAGGTATGGTTTTTGCGATTGAGCCCATGGTAAACGCGGGTAGTTATAGAGTGAAAACATTGAATGACGAATGGACAGTTGTTACTGCTGATGGTAGGACATCCTGTCATTTTGAGCATACAGTGGCAATTACAGCAGACGGTCCGAAAATTTTAACAGAGATTTGATTATATGGCAAAAGAGGAAAAAATAGAGGTTGAAGGAAAAGTTATCGAGTCATTGCCTAATGCAATGTTCCGGGTACAGATAGATAACGGTCACGTGGTACTTGCGCATATTTGCGGGAAAATCAGGATGCACTATATAAAGATATTCCCGGGAGACAAGGTGAAACTTGAGCTATCCCCGTACGACCTGACCAAGGGAAGAATTACGTACAGGAATAAGTAAAGGATATAATAATGAAAGTAAGAGCATCAGTCAAACCAATGTGCAGTAAATGCAGTTTAATCAAGAGAAAAGGGGTGCTGAGGGTAGTTTGCAGTAATCCCCGGCATAAACAAAGACAAAAGTAAAGGGGAAGAAATAAATGCCAAGAATCGCCGGATTTGAAATACCTGCCAATAAGAGGATTGAAATAGGACTCACCTATATATACGGTATCGGCAGGTCAGTATCCAATGAAATCCTGAAGAAAGCCGGAGTAGACTCTGATAAAAGGGCGAATAAACTTGAGGAGAGCGAGATTAGTACACTGCAGTCTATAATCCAAAACGAATACAGGATTGGCGGTGAATTAAGGAGGGAAGTTCAGGATAACGTAAAACGCCTCAAGGTGACAGGTACCTACAGGGGATTAAGGCATAAGAGGGGGTTGCCTGTACGTGGACAACGAACGAAGACAAATGCACGCGCGAAGAGGGGAAAGAGGAGGACCGTTGGAAGCTCAAAGAAGGAAGTAACTAAGGCCCCTGCTTCATAAAATAAGTGACAGTATTTGCGAATCGAAGTGCATAGTCCCATGTTTCATAAAAACGGTAACTCATTTACTCTCCCGGGGACTTAGTGCTGAGTGAGTAAATATAATAATAAGAATAAGTGACAGTATTTACGAATCGAAGTGACAAGGGAGGAACAGAGTAATATGGCAGAAAAAATAAAAGTAATAGAAGGCAATGCCTATATTCAGGCAACATTTAATAATACTATAATTACCATAACCGATAAAAAGGGAAATGCTATTTCCTGGTGTTCGGCAGGCATGCTTGGATTCAGGGGAGCAAAGAAAAGTACTCCATATGCGGCAGGTGTAATAGCTGGAAATGCCGCGAAGAAAGCAATTGACAAGGGGATGAAACAAGTTTCTGTTTTTGTGAAGGGGCCCGGGGCAGGCAGGGAAACTGCAATAAGGTCGCTGCAGGCTGTGGGGCTTAAAGTTATATTGATTAAAGATGTGACGCCAATTCCCCATAATGGTTGTCGTCCCGCAAAAAGAAGAAGGGTGTAAAATATAAAAGGACAAGGAGAGGAAATTGGGTAAAGCTGTTTGTAAGTTATGCAAGAGCCAAATGGTCAAACTGTTTCTCAAAGGGGAAAGGTGCTTGTCGGAAAAGTGCCCCTTGGAAAAGGCTTCAAAAGCTGCTAGAAACAAGAGGCTGAGAACCAGGAGACCGGCCAAGATGAGTGAATATGGATTGCAGTTAAGGGAGAAACAAAAAGCAAAGAGAATGGCAGGGATGAGGGAGAAGCAGTTTAACCTGTATTATCAAAAGGCGAGCAGGAAAAAGGGGCAGACAGGTGAGTTGTTATTGCAGATGCTTGAATGCCGCCTGGATAATATTGTTTATCAGCTTAGTATGGCTTCTTCAAAAGCCCAGGCAAGACAACTGGTAACCCATCGTAATGTAAGGGTTAATAATATAGTGGTCAACAAGCCATCATGCCAGGTTAAGGTTGGGGATGAAATATCTCTTTCAAAAAAGGCAGCGAATTCTGAATTCGTTAAGAATTCCGTGGAGAAAGCAAAGAAACATGGTGAGATACCCGGATTTTTACAGTTTGACCCTGAAAAAATCGTGGGCACCATGCTTGTTATGCCTGCCAGGGAGGATATTTCAATTCCTGTCGAAGAGCAGTTGATTGTGGAATTATACTCAAAATAAAAAAGGGGTTGATTTATGAGATTTAAAAATTTTCAATTACCTAAAAAACTTGAATGTGATGAAAAAGTCACGGTTGATAATTATGGCAAGTTTGTTGCGGAGCCGTTTGAACGGGGTTACGGGCATACCATAGGCAATTCTTTGAGGAGGATACTTTTATCTTCACTTGAAGGCGCGGCAATTACTTCGGTTAAGATAAACGGTGTATTACATGAATTTTCCAATATTCCAAATGTTGTGGATGATGTGACAAACATAATTTTGAACCTGAAGACAATAAGATTCAAGTTATTCAAGGAAAGTTCCGAGGTAATATACCTGGAGACAAACAAAAAAGGGAAGATTACCGCGAAGGACATTAAGTTAAACGAGAATATTGAAATACTTAATCCGGACGTTCATATTTGTACACTGAGTAATGATGCCAAGGTTGAAATGGAGATGGAGGTTTCAAGGGGACGCGGGTATTTCCCCGTTGAAAAGGCTAAGGTTTCATTTGCAGGCAGGGATATACCTGTTGGTATGATTCTTATTGATGCGGTCTTTTCTCCCGTTACCAAGGTTAGTTATGAGGTTGAGAGTACCAGGGTAGGCCAGTCAATTGATTATGATAAACTGATTATAGAAATATGGACGGATGGAAGCGTTAAGCCGGCGGATGCGCTGGCTTATTCGGCAAAAATCCTGAAAGATTCCATGACAATATTTATAAACTTTGATGAAGAACCGGTGGTTGAAGAAGAGAAAAAGGAAAAGGATAAAACCAATAAGGTTCTGGAGGACCTGTTGGATTTTCCGGTGAACATTATTGAGCTGTCAGTACGATCAATAAATTGCCTTAACAGGGCAAGGATAAAAACCATAGGGGACCTTGTTAAACAGCCCGAGGATAGATTGCTTGCTTTTAAGAATTTCGGAAAGAAATCATTGAATGAAATTAAAAAGAAATTGAATGAACTTGGCAAAACCAAAAATTTACCCCTTTCATTGGGCATGGATTTGTCACAGATACTAAACAAGAAAGAAGAATAAAATGGCGCAGGGAAGAGTTGGTAGAAGGTTAAGTCGGTCTTCGTCTCACAGGATGGCTTTATTGAATAACCTGGTCACTTCATTGTTCAGGAATGATCGGATTGTAACCACGGAACAGAAGGCCAAGGAATTAAGGCGTTACGTTGATGGGATAATTACATCTGCAAAGAAAGGTGGATTATCGAATATCAGAAGTATCAATAAAAAGATCAAGGACAAGGAAGTATTTAAGAAATTATTTGATATAATTGTTCCGTCACTGAGTGGCCGTCATAGCGGGTATACGGGTATAATAAAGACCGGGTATCGTAAAGGTGATAGGGCAAAGATGGTTATAATCAGACTTATCTTTTCAGAGACAGCGGCAGAAAAAGATAAGTAAGGAGTTGCTTTGTTTAATTTTTTGCTGGGATTGTTTTCAAATGATATGGGTATGGATCTTGGTACAGCAACAACCCTTGTTTATGTAAAAGGACAGGGTATAGTGTTAAGTGAGCCTTCCGTTGTGGCTATCAATAATGATACGGGGGAAATCCTGGCTGTTGGAGTGGAAGCCAAGAGGATGATAGGCAAAACCCCATCAAACATTACTGCTTTCCGGCCCATGAGGGATGGTGTTATTGCTGATTTTGGCGTTACCCAGCGGATGATTCATTATTTTATCAAGAAAGTTCATAACCGGAGAAGTCTTGTTCATCCGAGAATTGTAATAGGAATCCCATCATGTATTACTGAGGTTGAAAGGCGCGCGGTTCAGGAGGCGGCAACGCAGGCGGGGGCCCGGGAGGTTTACCTTATTGATGAACCGATGGCAGCGGCGATAGGCTCCGGTATTCACATACAGGACCCATCAGGTAACATGATAGTTGACATTGGCGGGGGTACAACTGAGGTTGCTGTTATTTCCCTTGGCGGTATGGTGGTTGCAAAATCTCTGCGCGTGGCGGGAGATGAGTTTGATGAGTCAATTGTGTCTTACTTTAAGAAGGAACATAACCTGATGATAGGTGAGAGGACAGCTGAGGAAGTGAAAATAAGAATAGGTTCCGTATTCCCCCAGAAGGAAGAGAAGGGTATGGAAGTCAAGGGCAGGGACATGGCTTATGGATTGCCGAAAACCATTGAGATTACAAGCAAGGAAATCCGTATTGCATTAAAGGAACCGGTAAAAGTTATTATTGATTTGATCAAGGAAACGCTGGAATCAATTCCTGCAGAGTTGTCTTCGGACCTCGTTGAGCGTGGAATTATTATGGCTGGCGGTGGTTCGTTGATAAGAGGTTTCCCTGAATTGATTTCCCAGGAAACAAATCTTCCGGTGATCCTTGCCGAAGAACCAAAAACATGCGTTGTTCTGGGTACGGGTGTCTACCTGGATGAACTGGATATTATGAAAGGGAAACGTTTCATATAAATTGATTCGTTAAATGAAAAAAAAAATTTAATCATTCTCATCTTCTATACTCTTACGGCAGCATCCCTTCTTCTTTTTAACACAAACCGTTTTGTAAGTTTATTAAAGAACATTGTTGCTTATGTTGTAATGCCGGGCCCGCAGGTTACGAGTATTCTCTTGAGAAAATCCAGCCGGATAAACAGCAATGTTTCCGCCATAATTCATGCCAGGGAAGAAAACAGGAAACTTAAGAAAGAGTTAAATAAACTAACCCTTCAGCAACAAAATTACCAGGAAATCCTGCTGGAAAATCAGAGGTTGAAGGATATCCTGGATTACAGGCAGGACGCAGGGTATAGTTTTATTTCGGCAAGGATTATCGGTCAAACGCCTTCAGTGGAATATGATGGGCTGATTATTGATAAAGGCCGGGAGCAGGGAATAACCAAGGACCTGGCGGTCGTTGCCTATCAGGGGTATGCCCTGGGTGTTGTGGGCCGTATTACGGAGTCAGGCGTGAATACCGCGAAGGTATTAATGGCAAGTGATAAGGCATGCGAAATATCCGCCATGATCCAGAGGAGCAGGGACCAGGGGGTTATTTCAGGTTTTGATAAGTTTGACATGAAAATGAAATATCTGCTGCCTGAAGCCGACGCGAACGCAAATGACATGGTGATTACCTCGGGTATTGGAGGGATATTCCCCAGGGGTATACGGCTGGGCAGAATTAAACAGGTAATAGAAAAGAAGTATGCGTTATTCAAGGAGGCATTGGTAGTTCCTGAAATAAATATCAGGAGACTGGATGAAGTGTTGATAATGCAAAAGAGAGAAAACAGGAAATAAATAATCATGATAAGGATTTTATTTTATCCCGTAACAATTATTATATTTTTAATAGTACAGATGGTTGCAGTTAAATACCTGAAGTTCCAGGATGTCTGTCCGGATATATTTCTCCTGGGAACAATTTACTTTGCCATCAAGCGCGGGCCGGTTTCCGGGATGAGTTTCGGATTCTTCTCTGGATTGCTGCAGGATGCTTTTATCATGGGGCCGTTTGGGGCGAATGCGCTGGTTAAGACCCTGGTGGGGTTCCTTGCCGGGTTATTCCAGAAGAAGATATACGAGGATAGTATTATTGCGCAGGCAGGGTTAGTCTTCGTGTTCAGTTTCTTATATTACTGGAGTATTCTTTTTCTGCAATTCCTTTTCGGACAGTTTCATTATACAAGGCCATTCCTCCAGCCCGTTATATTTTCGGTGTACAATGGAATCGTGGCGCCGGTAATTTTCACTATACTCAGATTTTGGGAAAAAAAGAATGTGGCAGGACACGGAAAGTTTTCAGAAAAGAATATTTCATAAAAACCTAAAATACTTTCAGTATTTTATCATAACGGTTTTTATGATATTTATTATGAGGCTTTTCTTTATAGGCATTATAAAGGGAAGTCATTTTCATAAGATATCAATGGACAACAGGGTGCAGATTTTTCCTGAACCGGCGCCGAGGGGCATAATTTATGACCGCAAGGGGAAAGTGCTGGTGGATAACAGGCTAAGTTTTTCGGTGCTGCTGTCGCCTATTGATATGGACAGGCAGGCCACGAAGAAAACAATGGACAGGTTGAA